>PKWD01000414.1 GCA_003131945.1 Acidimicrobiaceae bacterium | reverse complement strand
CTGAGTCATCATTTCGGGGGTCTGACCATCCCCCCGTTGGCCGGATACCTCGAATAGGAGGTAGTCATGCCAACAGTGACCGATGAGAAGCCGACGCCGGCCCGCCGGCGAGGTCGGTATCCGAAGGAGTTCCGCCGGGACGCTGCGGCCCTGGTCATCGACCAGCACCGCACAGTGGCCGATGTGGCCCGAGAGCTCGGGGTGATCGAGCAGACGCTCGGGAACTGGGTCCGACAGGAGCGCATCGACCGAGGCGAGCGCGAGGGGACGACGACCGAGATGCGCGAGGAGAACGCGCAGCTTCGCCGGGAGGTGAAGCGCCTGACCATGGAGCGCGACCTGCTCAAACGAAGTGTGGCCTTCTGGGTGAAGGAGTTGGATCGGTGAGCCGCTACCGACACGTCTCCGCCATGAAGGCCGAAGGGTTCCCGATCGACGCGGCTTGCTCGGCGGCCGAGGTCTCCACCTCGGCCTACTACGGCTGGTTGGCCCGCTCCGCGGCGCCCACCGAGGCCGAGTGGGACGAGGCCCTGCTCGTCAACGAGATGTACAAGGTCCACGACGATCTCGACGACACCTACGGGTCCCCGAGGATGACCGCCGAGCTGGCCGCCCGGGGCTTCTGCGCCAACCACAAGCGCGTCGAGCGGCTCATGGCCGAGAACGGCATCTACGCCACCGACGGCCGGCGGCGCAAGGTCCGCACCACCATCCCCGACGTGAGCGCCCCGCCACTGCCCGACCTCGTCAAGCGGGACTTCACCGTGGGCGAGCCCGGCGAGCGGACCTGCGGCGACATCACCTACATCGGAACCGACGAGGGCTGGCTGTACCTGGCTGACGTTCTCGATCTGGGCTCGCGCCGTGTCGTGGGCTACGCCATGGGCGAGCGGATGCCCTGGGAGCTCGTGGGCGGGGCCCTCGAGATGGCCATCGACACTCGGGGCGGCGACGTGGCCGGGATGGTGTTCCACCACGACCGCGGCGCACAGTACATGGGCAAGGACTTCCGGGCGCTGTGCGACAAGCATCACGTCGTCCAGTCCGTCGGACGGATCGGCTCGTCCCACGACAACGCCGTGGCGGAGAGCTTCTGGGCGACGCTCAAACGAGAACTCATCAGTCGCTACCGCTTCGCCACGAGGGCCGAGGCCCGCCGGGCGATCATCGCCTGGATCAACCACTACAACGCCCTGCGTCGGCACTCCACGCTCGGCAATGTCTCGCCGATCGAGTGGGAGCTACGCTGCGCTCGCCGTCACCTGCAAGCTGCATAACCACGTGTCCAGTCGACGGGGGGAAGGCCACAGTTCGCCGTGTGGAGTCGCATGACGGTGAACATCGACTACCACGTCGACGCCGACCATCACTACTACTCCGTTCCCTACCAACTGGTGGGCCAGAAGGTCGACGTCCGTCTGGCCGCTGTGACCGTCGAGATCTTCTACTCGTCCAAGAGGGTGGCCTCCCATGTGCGCAGCTTCGTGCACTTCGGGCACACCACCGACCCGGCCCACATGCCCGAGTCCCATCGCCGCCACGCCCAGTGGACGCCGTCGCGCATCGTGGCCTGGGGCCCGAAAGACGGGACCTCACGCCGCGTCGTTGGTGGAAGAGATCCTGGCCAGCCGACCCCATCCCGAGCAGGGCTTCCGTTCGGCCCTCGGCATCATCCGCCTGGCCGACCGCTATGGCACCGACCGCACCGAGGCGGCGTGTGAGCGGGCTCTGGCCCTGCGGTCGTTCTCCTATCGCTCGGTGGAATCGATCCTGAAGCACTCGCTTGACCGCCAGCCTCTGCCCGAGGTTCAGACCTCTCGCCCCCATCCCCGTCACCGCAATGTGCGCGGGGCCCACTACTACCGCTGAAAAGGAGACAGCCATGCTGCAGAACCCCACTGTCGAGGGACTTCGGACCTTGAAGCTCGACGTCATGGCCCAGGGCCTGATCGAACAACGCGAACAGCCCGACTACCACGGGCTCGGCTTCGAGGAGCGCCTGGGGCTCCTCGTCGACCGGGAGGTGGCGGAACGGGAGAACCGACGACTGCAGCGCTATCTCAAGTCGGCCAAGCTGCGAGCGGCGGCCACCGTCGAGGACATCGACTTCCGGCGCCGGCGGGGACTGGACAAGTCCCAGGTGATCTCGTTGGCCGAGGGCCACTGGGTCACTGCCAACCACGCCGTGGTCATCGTGGGCCCCACCGGGGTGGGCAAAACCTATCTGGCTTGTGCGCTCGCCCACTCCGCCATCCGTCACGGGCACACCGCCCTCTACTTGCGCGCTCCCCGCATGTTCGACGACCTCAGCATCGCCCGGGCCGACGGCCGGCTGGCCCGGCTCATGGCCAGTTGGGCCCGGGTGGGGATCCTTGTGGTCGACGACTTCCTGCTGCGTCCGCTCAATCCCGATCAGGCCGCCGACCTGCTCGAGGTCATCGAAGATCGGGCTCACCTCCGGTCCACCATCATCACGTCCCAGTTGCCGGTGTCGATGTGGCACGAGGCTCTGGGCGACGCCACCATCGCCGATGCCGTGCTCGACCGCGTCCTGCAGAACGCCCACCGGATCGAGCTCTCGGGAGAGTCGATGCGCCGGCCCTCGGACCCACTGGACAAGTCCAAGGCCGCCAAGTGACAGACTTTCGATCTGACGTGGAGGAGGTGATCGTCAGGGGATAACCGAAACCCCAACGTCGGCCGCTATGCGGCCTCCGACCACATGTCCGAAAACTCCGGACTGGGTGTACGGAATCGCCGGATTACGCAATGTCGATACTGTGTTGCTCCGCCGATGCTACATGCTGTTCGTCATCGAACTGGAACGACGCATCGTCCACGTCCTCGGGGTCACCTCCAACCCAAACGGCCCATGGGTGACCCAGGTCGCACGCAACTTCGCCGCTGACCTCGATGGCACGGGCAAGCGCTTCCGGTTCCTTATCCGCGACCGGGACACCAAGTTCACCGCCGGCTTTGACGCCGTGTTCTCCTCGATCGGTATCGAGACCATCCGCACCCCGATGCGTTCGCCTCGTGCGAATGCCTACGCGGAGCGATTTGTACGCACCATCCGCCAAGAATGCCTCGACCATCTCCTCGTCGTCTCACGACGACATCTCCGATCGGTACTCGACCAGTACGTCCGTCATTACAACCAGGCGAGACCACACCGTGGCCTTGATCTCGCCGAGCCCTTCCACCACCCGGTCATCGCTCCCGACCGCGGCGCGATCATTCGCCGTGACGTCCTCGGCGGCATCGTTCACGAGTACGATCGCGCGGCCTGACCCCAAAGCGCGGGCGGGCAATCTTGATAGCAACGCCCCGCGTCTTGAGCCGAGCGCTCAGTGCTCGACTGATGACCGGGCAGGGATGACCAGGCGCTTTCCGGTTGTCAGCCCTTGACCCTCACCGCCAGCCGTCCCTCCTACGAAGCTCTACAGGACTCACCTTGCCGCGTTCTTGAACCCTTCAGGACTTCACGTGTCACCCGCTGATATCTCTCACCATACTTAGCGTCAGAATACAGACATCCCGACCAGCGAACCGCGAGAGGTGTGTGGCCGATATTACCAGACACCGATAAACTTATGACCCTATGATATTCGTAATCATCCACTGGATGATTCGTCCGAATGAAGAACACAGGCGGGCTTTCCTTGCTAAGTGGACGAAGGATTTCGAGCCACCGAGAAATGCCCTCGTCGGGGAATTCCTGTCTCGTCCAGTGAACGCCGAAGAAACAGGATTCCCATGCGACCTCCTTGGCATACCGTCAACTAACGAGTACTGGTCATACTTCAACGTCGGAGCATGGGAAAGCGTAGCGGCCTTCAAGCGTGATATTTATGACGTATTCGGCGATTCTCCTCAGGCAGACTTCGAAGCTAAGCGCCGGGAGAGATTGGTTCTGGATCCTCAACACTGGCGCATCGGCGACCTACAGCTGCCTGGCGATGACAAGCTTGACCGTGGATCAGGCTGATTACCCGATCTTGCGCTCCACGTCGCGGAACCGTTGGCTCTCTCGGATGATGGCCATGTCCCCTTCAGGCTCGTTGTTCACCGTCATCATAGCGATCCTCGACGCCACCACATTGGGCTTCGACAATTCCAAATGCACCCACCCGTCGTCGGACACTCACTCGTGACGAAGATCGCCCTTAGCTCGAGCGACGGTGTCGCCGAGGCAGATCTAGGTTACGTAAGAAGTCTTTGGGGTCCGTCGTACAGTGCCGGCGGCCAAATAGGATCGTCATCGTGACATGCATAACTGAGCACACCGTTGACGATCTAATGCGTGTTTCTCTCGGCATGCTCATCGAGTCGGGCGAACCGATTGCACCAAGACGTGGCCCGGCGCTCGAATTGCGGGGTGTCCGGCTCGAATTGACCAATCCGATGGCGCGCTTGAGTCGATCGAGGGGGCGGGGGAAGGTCTTCAGCTGCCTCGGCGAATTCGTGTGGTACTTGTCAGGATCGGCCGACGTCGAACACGTCGCCCACTACATCCGTCGGTACACCGACGAGGCGGAACCAGACGGAACGGTGCACGCCGCCTACGGCACGAGACTCTTTGGCGAGGGTCAGCGACTCGAGTCGCTTATTCAGGCCCTGGCTGATCGAACCGATTCCCGGCAAGCAGTGATCCAATTACTGGAGCCTGGAGATCAGTCCGGGTATCGACATGTACCGTGCACCTGCACGCTCCAGTTTCTCAAACGCGAGGGAACGGTGGATATGGTCGTTTTCATGCGATCAAACGATGCCTATCTCGGACTGCCGCACGACGTGTTCGCATTCACGATGTTGCAGGAGATCGCGGCTCGGAGTGTCGGAGCGGAACTAGGTACCTACGTCCATATGATTGGCAGCCTCCATCTGTACGACAGGGACCGTGAGAAGGCGGCAGAATTTCTCGACGAGGGTTGGAGTTCGGTGACGGCTATGCCCGCAATGCCACCCGGCGACCCGAGACCCGCGTTGGCCAGGCTCGTCAAGCTAGAGGCCGAGATTCGGGCCGGTGTGCCGGTCGACGTTTCCACGTTCGATGACCCATATTGGGCGGACCTCACCCGTCTCCTGGCCGTTCATGCCCTCGCCCGCCGTAATGCTGACCCAGAGACGATCGCCACTCTTCGACGAGAAATGCACAGTCGAGTGTACGACGTATTCCTCAACGATCGATTCGACATTCTCGAGGACTGACCGATGATTCCCGTTTTTGCCGACCATATTGATCGACTCGACCGGCGACCGCCGCCTGGGGTAATCCAGTGGGCATGCCCGGTGCCGTACTTCGGTGACGCCCGTTTGGCGACCGTTGCAACGGTCGGCATCAACCCCAGCAACCGGGAGTTTACGGACGTGGGGGGTGGTGAACTTGCCGGTGAAGAGCGCAGATTGCCAACTTTGAGGTCACTCGGGTTGAGCCGATGGGCGGACGCGGACTCACGACACCTACGTACCGTCATCGCGGCATGTGACAGCTATTTTCGGAAGCGTCCCTACGATCGGTGGTTCGGCGTTCTCGAACGGATCCTTGAACCGTCGGGTCATACATTCTATGGGTTATCGCCGTCGGCGTGTCATGTCGACCTAGTCCCTTTCGCCACTCATCATAAGTGGGGTGGACTTCCGTCGGGCGATCGAATCCGACTCCTGGATGTCAACGATGAACCATTCAGTCTGCTCGTGAGGTCGACTTCCATCCGACTCTTGATCCTGAACGGCCGCTCAGTCGTCGATGCGTTTCAAGACACCTTCGATGTCGGGCTTAATCCCGTGAAAATGCCCAGATGGGACCTACGCCGTGTCAGCGGTCATGTTAAGGGCTTCGGTTATGTGGGGACGGTCTCCACGCTCGCCGGAGTACCCCTCGACCGACAACTCCTGATTGCAGGATTCAACCACAATCTTCAATCAAGTTTTGGGGTAACGGGCGAAGCGATCGACGCCATTGGAGAATGGCTCGCCGAGCTGAAGCCGAACATCCAGTGAACGAGGCTGATCAGGCGTTCACTCTCCATGTCGCCAATCAGATTGCGGAATGGGAAAACGCCCACGGGGCGCTCCCAGGGCTCCGAGATCCCGCGGCGAGGGACTCTTTCGTCCGACAGCTAGTGGAGTCTGATCGTCGGCGGCGCTACGTGGAGCTTCTCGCCGCCCGTGCTCGTGCCCGACCTGGCCGAGACGAGATCGACAGTGCTTTCAATCCGCTCGTCACTGCAGCTCGACACGCCCAGGCCGGAAATACCGATGAAGGGTTGTGGCTCGTCTTTCTCGCTGTACATTTCGGTCGGCATCGTGTTGCCGGATGGCGATATACGGGGGCAGTGTATGGCAAACTTGGCGACGGCCGTTGGGACTGGCCGGCCGTCTCCACCGATCCTACCGAATTCCGTGCGTGGCTGTCCGCCAACCGAAACCAAGTCGAAGGAACTGGACGGCATGGCTTTGGAAACCACCGCAAGCGGGAGAGCCTCGGAGACGACGGTACCGGAAGGGTCGTTCAAAGCTATGTGGACTGGATCGGCCCCACGCGCAGCCCTGTGACCGCGTTCGAAGCCATCACGGCTGATGCCTCTGACGACAGGGCCATCGCTTTTGATTTACTGTACGAATCTATGGGGGCGGTATATCGGTTTGGGCGCCTCGGGCGGTTCGATTATCTCACGACAGCAGGTCGGCTAGGACTGATTAACTCACTGCCGGGTCGTCCATACCTGCCCTCGTCGTCAGGTCCGCTCAAGGGCGCCCGACTATTGTTCGGCGCGGCTCACCCGCGCGATCTGGAAGCAACGACGACAAGATTCGGAGCCGCGGTCGGGATCTCATTCCCCGTCCTTGAGGATGCGCTCTGCAACTGGCAGAAGAGCCCGACGAGCTNNTTAGACGGTGGACGGGATGAGAGTGGTGCCAGCCCACGAGTAGCGGCCTTTCAGCCTATTCATCTTCGACCGGAAGCTGATCAATCCTTCGTGTTGGAGCTGCCCGACCACAACACCCAGCGAAACCCCGGCTTCACGCGCGAGACTCCGAACTGTCAGTCCAGTGATCCTGCCGGGGATCGTCGACCGGAGGCCTGCCGGAAGCAAAATCTCCGAGGCAAACCGGTTCGCTTCTGCTTCGATCGGGTCACCGTCGTCTCGTATGTCTTTTTCGATGTCGTCGATGAAAACAACATCGGGGTCGTGCTCGACGAGATGCCCGGCCTCGTGGAAGAACGTGAACCATAAGTGGTCGTCCGTCCGAAAGCGAGCAGATAGCCCGATCAAACGTGTACCGGTCGACAAACGGCGGGACACACCGGACACAGGGCAATTGCGGGGCGCTCGTACGATAACGACGGACACTCCCACCTCGGCGCATAGACCTTGAAGTTCCGGAATGAACTTGCGAGGGTCGCGGGTCCTTGACAGACGCGTCAGATCAGGAAGGAGTGAACGGAAACGTTGCTGATCCCATGGCTCGCAGGAAACCGAGCCGGCCTCAATCTCGACCCGTCGTAGCCAGCCAGTCACGGCGGCCTCCTGTTCGGGCGTGCGGGGCTTCGCCCGGAAGCGCGCGGTAGCGGTCAAAGCAGCGCGGCCGGTTGCGAGCTCCCCGGGTTCACCCGCTCCGAAGAACGTCATACACGCGGCGACCCGATCTCGCCAGTCACCGGACCAGTCCATCCATCCAAGTTCGGCCATGTCGCGTCCAGGCAGCAGCCGCACCCATCGGTCCGCTTCGACCCAGTTGATCGACTCTCGGTACTGAGCCTCCCGGTTCGACCAGAAGCGGGGAGTCCCGCCGAGCGCCTCGGCAAGCCGTCGGGCAAGATCCAGGCTCAGCTGGGTCGAGCCATCCAAGAGCCCGGCTGCGACAACAGGGTTCACTCCTAGAACCTCTGGAAGTAGGTCCGTCCCCCAACCCCGCTCGTACATAGATTCACGGATTGTCTCTCCTGGGGGGGACGCCCACCTTGGCCGGAATTCCGTCATTTTCATTCGCGCTCCTCAATCCCGAGCACTCGCAACCTATAAACACGCCGCCAATCTGGTGAGTCACCGGCGTGTGATCCGTGAGCCTCGCACATCAAATCTCGATCCGCCGTCACCGACACCCGGAGCACTCGGCCGGTGCAGCGCGGAGATCCAGCCGGTAGATCAGCGACCGTCACCGCAGCGTCGAGGTCGGCGAGGCGTATCCGCAGCCCAGCGGCGACCACCGGGCCGTAGGCGGCTTCCCCGAAATCGGGGTCGTCGCATTCGGAGCGGAAACGCCTTGACGTGAACGATAGTTCCATAGGGTGCGTGCCACCATGTCAGGACGCAAGTCCATTGGACAGTGTACGTCCCATCAGCCCGGCGGACCGGGATACACCGGGCTCACCCCACGCGCTGATGGGCTCAACGGCGTCGATACTGATATTCTGGAGTTTGTTTATGGTCGCAAAGTGGAAACTGTATCAAGAAGAGGTAGCACGGTTTTTCACGGACTTGGGCCTAGAGGCCGCGACTGATGTATCGCTTGAGGGTGTACGGACAAGTCACGATATCGATGTCGTTGTCCGGACCGATTTCATGGGCCTACCCATTACGTGGCTCGTCGAGTGCAAGAGTTGGAAGAGCCGCATTCCAAAAGAGAAGGTGTTGACCTTGCGACAGATCGTCACCGATCTGGGGGCAGATCGCGGCTTCCTAATGAACGAGAGGGGCCATCAGAGCGGCGCGCTTCAGGCCGCTCGTCAAGCCAATGTTCACCTGACCTCGCTGGCCGACCTGACGGAGACATGTCGATACGATATTGCGATCGCTAAGTTGCGGTGTATTTATGACCGCGTCCAGGATTGTCGCGAGCGCTATTGGGCCCTTTCAAAGGCTGTGCGAATCAATTACGGCTTGCGAGGGGATATGGATCCGCATGCATATAGCGGGGACCATGTCATCAAGACAGTGGAGACATGTGCGATCAATGCTCTTCTGAATGGTTTTCCTGTCATCTACGACGAGGTCGCGATTCCGCTCTCTTTGTACGCTAGTCGTTCTGTTGACCTGGGACCAGAATCGCTTGTGTACAACAGCCCGGACGAACTTGTAACGTACTTGAGAGATAAACTCTCGGATCTGGAGTTAAGACTCCGTGTAGCGGAAGAGGACGGCCAGCGGTCCGGCGATTAGTGCCCATCATAGTGGCCAACGTCCAATTTCCGGTCATGGATCGTTGTANNCAGCGCGACATTAACGACTTAGCCTGTGAATCTCGTGTCCTCCTTGCAACCACGTCGCAGCGGGCTCTCCGCAGCGCGCCAGTCGCGGGTTAGGAGTGTTCGGACGCCGATCGGACGGCCGCTGAGACCCGCACGCCTGCCGCCGCGACGCTCCCAGGGTGGACCGCTGCTGACCTGGCACGGGCCTCGGGGATCAGCGGCCCGACGATCACGGCTGCCCAGGCCCAGGGTCCGGTCGCCGCTCACTTGGTCCGCCGCATGGCCGAAGCCTGGAGCAATTCCGGTCGTGCCTGGTAACGACGCTCTCCTTGGGCTGGACTCACCTGTGACCGAGCTGGGATAGCCGGGATACCCGTTAGTGAGGACCGGGATACCGTTTGGTCAGCAAAGGTGTCCTGGAGCGGAAGGGGCAGGGCGGTGAGCCTGGAGCAAGAGATTGTCTCCTGGGCGGCGAGCCGCCCGAGGTGGCAGCAGAGGGCGCTGCATCAGATCGCCTCGGGCGGGCCCGAGCCGACGTCGTCCACNNATCGCTGCGGAGCTGGCCGCCGGAACCGAGCCACCAGCCGAACCGCTGGCTGCGGCCGACCTTCCTGGCGGCGGGGCGTCGGGGTCGTGCGTACGGCTGCGGTCAGTGACGCCCGTGGCGCACGTGAACGCCCTCCTCGACGGTCAGTGCCTCACGATGTCACCAACAGGGATCACCGTGGTCTACGGGGACAACGCCAGCGGCAAGTCGGGGTACGCCCGAATGCTCAAGCAGGTGGTCCATGCCCGGGTCCGGGAGGAGGTCCTGACCGACGTATTCGAGGACCGGACAAGCGATCAGCCATCGGCCCTGATCGCCTACGAGGCCGATGACATCCCGCAGGAGGACACGTGGCCCGATGACGCAAACCCTGTCCTATGACATGTCGGCTTCTACGACGATGCCTGCGGGGAGGCCTACATCACCCACCATACGGTGGTGTCCTACCGCCCGTCGATGCTGGTGCTCTTTGACCGGTTGATCGACCTCTGCGACGCAGTGAAGGCCGAGTTGGAAATCCGCCTAACCGAGAACGCTCAGGCAAAGGTCGCGCTGCCGTCAGTGCCCGAAGACACCCCAATCCACGCGTTCCTGGCCGGGCTGTCGGGCAAGACCAAGCCAGAAGTGCTCGACAAGGCACTCGAAGTGCCGGCCAATGTCGACCGTCAGATCACAGCGCTCGCCGACGAGGAGGCCCGCCTCCGGGCGACTGATCCGTTCCGGGAGCGAGCCCGGCTCACTGATCTTGCCGCCAGGCTAACTACCGTTCGGACGCATCTAGTCTTGACCGGAACGAAACTCGGCGCTGAGGTCACCGAACGGCTCCGGACGGCACAACAGAAGGCGACCGATCACAGGGCCGCAGCCACACTTGCGTCATCCAGGTCGTTCGATGACGAGCCTTTGCCAGGGGTCGGGTCCGAGACATGGCGATCCATGTGGGACTCAGCCCGCCGATACTCGGAGGCGATGGCATACGGCGATCGCGACTTTCCCGCTACCGGACTGGGGGACCGGTGCGTCCTTTGCCAGCAAACGTTGTCGGGCGAGGCCGTTGACCGGCTGCACCGCTTCCATCAGTTTATGACGGACGCCACCGAGCGGGTGGCGACGGAATCGCAGCGGGCCCTCGAGTCGTTGGTCGAAGAGGTGCGAGGGGTCCAAGCGGAGCCGTCAAATGTGGCCGTGGCGCTCGCCACAGTCGAGGCGAGCGATCAGCTCCTCGCCGAACAATGTCGGGAAGCCATCGAAGCGTTCACGCTCCGGCGGGAGGCGCTCCTCCGCCTCCATAGCGGGGAAGAGGTCGAAGTGCCCGCTGTCCCAGATGTACCGATCGACGCACTCCAGACGGCGGGCGAGGCCGCGACCACGCTGGCCACGAGAATCAATGACGACGATTTTGAGAAGAACGTCAGAAAGCTAGCGGCGCAGCGTGGAGAGCTGGAAGGACGACGGGTTGCTGGCGCGGTTCGCGTCGACATAGTGAGGGAGGTTGCCCGTCTCGCCGAGCGCCTGAAGATCGAGGAAGCCCGGAAGCAGACGGACACGAGCGGGATTACCCGTAAGTCAACGGAGCTGGCGCGCGACCACGTGACCGCCGTGATCCTCGATCGGTTCACCAGGGAGTCTCATGACCTCAAGCTGGAGCGCGTGACGCTCGATCATCCTGGTGGCCGGAAGGGTCAATTGATGCAACGGCCCGCTCTACTGGCGGCCAAACAGGAAGCCGAACTTCCAGCCGTGCTGAGTGAAGGCGAACAGACGGCCCTCGGCCTTGCCGGGTTCCTAACCGAGGCGCACTTTGACGGCACCAAGTCGGCAATCGTCCTCGATGATCCGGTCACGTCGCTGGACCACATCCGGCGGTCGCGCGTCGCCGCTCGGCTTTGCGAGTTCGCCAAAGACCGCCAGGTTGTTGTATTCACCCACGACCTCACTTTCGTTGGTGACATCCGGAAGGCCGCGGACGAGGCAGGAGTTCTCTTCACGGAACGGGCGGTCGAGCGGCACGGCGACGGCTCCATCGGCATGTGTCGTGATCAGCATCCGTGGAAGGCGAAGGACGCCAAAGCGAGGCTTGCTCAACTTGGGGTCGATCTGAACCGCATCAAGAAGGACAAGCCGGATTGGGACGCGGCCACTTACGAGCGGGAGGTGGCCGATTGGGCAGGCAGCCTCTCCGAGACGTGGGAGCTGATTGTCGACATGGACATCGTCAATCAGGTCGTGGACAAAGGCACATCCGAGGTGCGGCCAAGGATGTTCCGAGTGCTGGCGCAGATCACAGAGAACGACGACAAGGAGTTCCAGGCAAGCTACGGCCGGTGCTCCACGTGGGCACGACGTCACCGCAAGAGCACAGATACGAACTATGTCGCGCCGGATGTCGACGAGATGGAGAGGGAGCTAGCGCTGGTCCGGGCATGGCACGACCGGGTCCGCAAGTACGCCAACACATAATTGTCGGGCACCAAAACCACGACAGGAGCCTTCGGAGTCACTGATCATCCGACCGCTGCCTCCGCCGCCCAGGTGGCGCGTAACCCTTTCGATAGCCTTCCTCTCGGTGCAATCGGGCTGATGACCCTCACACACAAAATAAAAGGGTCAAGGGCCCGCCGGCCGAAAACGGGCAGAAAATGTGGTGCAAATGTGGTGCAGGGCGATCTCAATGGGGCCACGAACGGCGGATTTCGACCCTGCACACCACCCTGACCTGGACTTTTCTTGGAGCGGACGACGGGATTCGAACCCGCGACCCTCACCTTGGCAAGGTGATGCTCTACCAGCTGAGCCACGTCCGCCTGTTCAAACGGGATTCTACCAAACGTCCCGGAACGGTCCGGGCGGTGACCACAACGTTCCGGCCGAAACCCATTGGATTACGAAGAAACCTCAGGTCCGGGCGCTCTAGCGGTCCGCACCGCCACCTTCACGAGCTCACCGAGGGCATCGGCGATGTGATGGGCCAGGTGGTCCACCTCGGGGACGAGGCTCCGGCACCCGAGGACCCCGACGTACAGCGTGCCCGAGTAGCTGATCACCGTGATGTTGAGGCCCACCCCGTCAGCGAGGGGGCCCACCGGGTAAAGGGCGACCAGTCGGGCCCCGGCACACCAGAGCGGGACTTCGGGTCCCGGTATGTTCGACACGAGGACGTTGAAAAGCGGCGGCACGTGATCGAAGAGGCGAAGATTGCCGGCCAGGCGGGCCACCCGTGACGAGAGCGCCGGCACAGCCAGCTGCG
The DNA here is from genome assembly GCA_003131945.1 of Acidimicrobiaceae bacterium. The sequence continues at coordinate 2,036 of PKWD01000414.1, read as the reverse complement.
CCCACTCCCGCAGGAGGTCTTCCGACAACACTCGGGACTGCTCCTTGGCCAGCGTGGCACCAGAAGAGATCGTACGCAGGCGCTCAACCGGGTCGGCCACGGTGGTGGCGAGCGAGACCAGCATGGCATGCACCTTGTTACCAAGGACGCCTGCGTCAGCAGGAGAGCGGGTGGACATGGGGACCATGGCCACAAGCGGATCGTCGAGAACCTCTCCCCTCTCCATCAAAAGTCGCCGCAAAGCTCCGGCCACGCAGGCCAACACCACATCGTTCACGGTGCTGGTAAACGCATTCCTCACCGTTTGCACGTCGTCGAGCGGTGCCTGGAGGAAGGCGAATCGCCGATGCGCCGAGATGGCGCCGTTGAGCGATGTCCGTGGTGCGCTGAAGGGAGCAGGCGGCGGATCGATGCCCTCCTCTTCCCGCAGTCGTCGGTTGCGCTCGGACAGTCCCCGTACCGCCCCCACGGTGCGGCGCAGGGCGGAGGCGGCTCGCTCAGGTTGGCGCGTCAGCGACGACAGAGCGCCTGTCACCAGGTCGCGTTCGTTCGGGAGCTGGTCCGGTTGCCACGGATGATCCGAGGGTGGGACCACCCGTGGTTCGGGACCGAGGTCGAAGAAGGTGGCCAGTACTTCCGCCCCCGACGCCCCGTCGATGGTGGCGTGGTGGAGCTTGGTGACGATGGCGAAGTGACCGGATTCGAGCCCCTCGACCACGTGCATCTCCCACAATGGGCGGTCGAGGTCGAGTGGGCGGCCCGCCACCTCGCCCACGAAGGCCGACAGCTCGTTCGGGCCGCCCGGAGAGGGCACGCTCGACCGGCGCAGGTGGTAGTCGAGGTCGAAGTCGGGGTCCTCCACCCAGACCGGATGATGGAGGCCAAAGGGCACGCGCACGGCGCGTCGGCGCAATGGCGGCACCAGGTGCAGGCGCTCGACGACGATCTGGCGGACGCGCTCGAAGGGCAACACGGATTCGTCGGCCGTGGGCGATTGCGGTTCGAACACCATCACGGCGCACACGTGCAGCCGCATGGTCGGGGTCTCCATGGCCAGGAAGCTGGCATCGAGACCGTTCAGACGTTCCACCAACGATTGCTCCGTGGGCGCCGGTGCCTACCGGCCCGTATGCCCGAAACCGCCGAGTCCCCGGGTGCTCTCGGGGAGATCGCCTTGATCGGCCTCGGAGAATTTGGCCGCCTCGACAGCCTGGATGACGAGCTGAGCGATGCGGTCGCCCCGCTTGACCTCGTAGGCCAGCGACGGATCGGTGTTTACTAGGAGGACGCGCAGTTCGTCTCGGTATCCGGCATCGATCAACCCCGGCGTGTTGAGGCAGGTGACGCCGTGGCGCAGGGCGAGCCCGCTACGGGGAAGGACGAAGCCGGCGTACCCCGGCGGCAGGGCCACGGCGACGCCCGTGGGCACGAGGGACCGGCCACCGGCCGGGGCGAGCGTGACGTCTTCGCGCGCGTAGAGGTCGGCCCCGGCGTCACCCTGGTGTGCGTAGGAAGGGACGGGCAGGTCGGGATCGAGCCGGACGAGCGGTACCTCGAGCACGGCTGCGACCCTAATCCGCCGGGACCAGGCCTCGCGTGGGTGGCCCCGGGTGTGGTGCCTGGCAACCGTTAGCATCGCCTGGTGCTCGTGTGGATGNNCCCGCCACACCATCGTGGAGATTGCCACCCTGGTCACCGACGACAACCTGACCGTCCTGGCCGAGGGTCCCGACCTGGTGGTCCACGCCGACGCCGAGGCCCTGGCCGCCATGGACGACTTCGTACGGAAGATGCACACGAAATCGGGGCTGCTGGACGCCATAGAGGCGTCCACGCTCAACTTGGCCGACGCCGGCCGGCAGACGCTCGAGTTCATCCGGGCCCATGTGCCCGACAAGGGCACGGTGCCGCTGTGCGGCAACTCGATCGGGGTCGACCGGCGCTTCCTCGACCGTCAGCTCCCCGAGCTCGACCAGTACCTGCACTACCGCAGCATCGACGTGTCGTCGCTCAAGGAGCTGTGCCGGCGCTGGTAT
>PKWD01000078.1 GCA_003131945.1 Acidimicrobiaceae bacterium | reverse complement strand
GCCGACATGCTCGAGCGGATCGGCGAGCTGCGGGCGATCCTCGGCGACGAGCTGCGCGTGCTGGCCTTGATCAAGGAGGAGCTGCTCGAGATCCGCGGGCGCTTCGGCGACGAGCGCCGCACGGAGATCTCGGCGGCCGAGGACGACATCGACATCGAAGACCTGATCGCCCTCGGCCCCGAGCTGCGCCACGCCCAGAACGCCGGACTCCGAGCCGACCTACGCCGGCTCGTCGATCGGCGCCGGGCGTTGATCCGGGTCCTGATCGACGCCGCCTCGGACTCGGCCCATGACGCCGGACAGTCGTTCACGACCCAGGTCGAAAGGCAACTCGAAGAGACCCTCGAGGCCGCCGTGGCCGATGAGGCGAAGGCGGCCGTCCTTCGCCGGGGACGTCTGAGCGAACCGCTGCGGTTCGTCGGCTTCGGGGAATCGTCGGAGACGACCGACGGCACCGGGCGCTCTCCGGACGGGGCCGAGCACTCTGATCGGGCTCGGCGGGCCGCCGCAGCCGCTCACGAGGCGGCCCACCGGGGACTGCGGGCGTCGGAGGAAGCTCTGCAGGAGGCCCTTCATCGCCATGAGACGGCGACCGAGCGTCGTCGGGCGGCATCGACGGCACTGACTGGCGCCGAGGCAAAAGAAGCGTCCACCGCTGACGCCCTGCGCCAGGCGCGCCACGACGTGGCCCAGGCCAAGCGAGATCTGAAGAAGGCCGCGCGCCGGTCCAGGGATGAGCCCCCGACGGGGCTCCCGGGGGCATGATCAGGGGATGCCGGGGGACGAGCCGGAGCCGAAGGCCGATGACGCCGACGACCTCATCGGTCGCCTGCTGGTGGCGTCGCCCCAGCTCGGAGACCCGAACTTCGAGCGGACGGTGGTCCTGCTGCTCGACCACGGCCCCGACGGGGCTCTCGGGGTGGTGCTCAACCGGCCCACCGGGCTCCCCGTCGACGAGATCCTCGACGCCTGGCGCGACGAGGCCGACGCCGCCCCTCCCGGGGTCGTCTTCCGCGGCGGACCGGTCTCGCCCGACGCCGTCATCGGTCTGGCCCGCACGGAGTCCCACGAGGCCGACGGCTCCCGGTGGCGACTCGTGCTCGACGGCGTCGGCACCGTCGACCTCGCCGTCGCCCCCCACGAGCAACCGGTGACCGTCGCCGGTGTCCGTATGTTCGCCGGCTATGCCGGATGGTCGCCCGAGCAACTGGAGGGCGAGCTGGGCGAGGGGGCCTGGATCGTCGTCGACGCGCTGATCACCGACATCTTCACCACCGAGGCCGACGCCCTGTGGCACGACGTCCTGCAACGCCAGGGCGGCCAACTCGCCCTGCTCGCCGCCTACCCTCCTCATCCCTCGGTCAACTGAGATGCCCGGCACCGTCGGCAACGTCGTGCGCGCCGCCCCGCAGGACATCGGCCCCTTGTCGGCGGCCCTGGCCCGCGCCTTCGACGACGACCCGCTGTCGCTTTACCTCTTCGGCGGACCCCGCACCCGGGCCGCCGGTCTGACCCGTTTCTTCTCCATCCAGTTGCGCCACACCTATCTCCGTCACGGAGAAGTGTGGACGACGTCGGACCGGGCCGGCGCCGCCCTCTGGGCACCGCCGACCATGCCCCGTCCCGGGGTCACCGATCTGTTGCGGATCCTTCCCGTCTTGCCCTACCTGTCGATCTGGGGACGCAAGACCCCCGACGTCGTCCGCCTCCTCGCCGCCTACGAACGGGCCCGTCCCCACCAGGCGCACTGGTACCTCGGCACCCTCGGCACCGATCCCGACCGCCAGGGACGAGGAGTCGGATCGGCCCTGCTCGGCGTCGTGCTCGATCGCCTCGACCTCGAAGGCATCCCTGCCTATCTCGAGTCGTCCAAGGAGAGAAACCTCGCCTTCTACGCCCGCCACGGCTTCAAGGTGACCGGCGAGATCAACGCCCCGCGCGCTCCCACCCTGTGGCTCATGTGGCGCGAGCCGCGCCCACCGGTTGCGGCGCTGGCCTAAGAACCCGTGCCGGACTACGAGGCCCTCACCGATGCCGTCACCCCGTGGAAGGCATGGTCGAGGCCCGAGTTGTGACCGACCGCGGTGGTGTCGATACCGAGCCCGTAGCGCAACTGGGCCGTGACCACCTGGTCGATGAGCGGCCAGGCCGTCGGCGGAGAGACATCGGGGGGTGAACAGCCGTCGATGGCCTCGGCTTGGAAGGCGGGGGCGAGCTTGAGCGTCTTGATGAAGGCGACCAGCCCGCCCTGGGCCGCACCGATGGTGCAGCCGTCGTCGAAGACGTTGTGGCCGCCGCCGTCGATGAGCACCAGGCGCTTCGGGGACTTGAGTGTGGCGTAGAGCTTCAGCGTCCCCTTCGGGTTCACGACCTGGTCGGCCGTGCCCTGCATGATGAGGCCCGGCTTGGCCGGCGGTGGAGTCTCGGACACCGGGGCCATGCCGATGTAGGTGCGGATGTCCTTGTCGGCGGCCAGGGCGATGGCGGCGCCGCCCCCGGCCGAGTGACCCAGCGAGGCCACACGTGTGAGGTCGAGCTTGCCCGTGAGCAGGGTCCCCCTGGTGGTGTTCATCGACTTCACCAGGGCCAGGGCCTGGCGCAGGTCGGTGAGGTCCTGGTGATTGTCTTTGGCCGTCCCGCCGTACACAGCTTTGAGGTCCCGCGTGCGGTGGTCCGGAGCAACGACGACGAAGCCCCACGTGGCCAGGTGGTCGGTGAGGAACGACGACTGCTCGGGATAGCCGCCGAAGCCGTGGCTGAAGAGCACAACCGGGAACGGACCGCGGTGGCTGATGGGCACGTTCTTAAAGGCGTCGGTGGCCAAGGTGGTGGGCAGCGTCGAAGGCAGACCGGCCGGGATCGGCGCCGTGGGCGATCCCGTGAACCACCGCAGCAGGTTGATCGTGTACGTCGGCTTGCCCACGGTCGCCGACGCGTCGACGGGGTAGTAGACGACGACGGTGTCGCCCTCCGGCGTCGTCTCGTACGCCACCCCCGGCCTGTAGGGCCCGTTACCGGCGAAGGCCGTGTCCAGATGGCTCGTCGGTGTCGGAGGCACCGCGTCGCGCGGTCCGGCGACGGCCGCCGGTGTGGTCGTGCTCGAGCAGGCGGCAACGGTGAGCGCCACCGTCCCGACGATGCCCAGAGCCCGGGCCCACGATGGCCGACGACCGATCGGCACACGATGGCGAGGATCCCCCGGAGTCCACACGCGCCGCACCTTAGTCACCGGCGTCAGCCGTTCGGCATCCCGACGACGCGCAGCGAGCCCTCGGTGCGGGTCATGGCATCGTGGGCCACGACGCGCACGCCTTCGGGCAGTCGGTCGGGGTCGGCCAGGAGCTGGCGGAGGGTCTGGATCACGGCCCGGGCCCCGACCGACGGCATGCCCCGGGTGCGCTGGGCCAGAACGACATGGCGCGGGGGCAGGTCGTCGATCCCGACCAACCGGAAGCGAGGCCGCAGATGGGGGGGGACGGCACCGGCGGGGAGGACGGCGGGCCCGTACCCCTCGAAGGTGAGCGAGGCCAGGAGGCGGACCCCGTCGAGCTCGGCCCGGGGGTGGAGCTGGACACCGGAGGGCTTGACGGCGGCGTCGATCTCGGCCCGGAAGGCGGTCCCGGGGGCCGGCAGGAGCAGTTCGAACCGGGAGAGGTCGGCGAGGGCGATACGGGACACGCCGACCAGGGGATCGTCGTCGACGGGGACGACGAGCACCAGGTCCTCCTCGAAGAGGGACTCGAATGTGAGGTCGCGCCCGGGGACGGGAAGGGTGAGGACGGCCATGTCGAAGCGCCCGGCGGCGAGCTGGGGCTCGAGGCTCGAGGTAGTGCCGTCGGCTACCACCAGGCGCAGGTTGGGGTGCTTCAGGGACAGGTCGGCCAGCAGAACGGGGGTGATCCACCGGGCCATGGTGCCGATCATGCCGATGCGGACCGTTCCGCCGACGTCTTGGCGCAGCGCCCCCAGGTCGGCGGTGACGGCGTCGATCTCGCCCAGGATCCGGTAGGCGCGGGCGGCGACGACCTCGCCTTCGGCCGTGAGCCGGCCGGCCGAGCGGTCGACCAGCGGGGTACCGAGTTCCTTCTCGAGCCGGGCCACGTGGGCCGAGATGTTGGACTGGACGGTGCCCAGGGCGTCGGCCGCGCCGGAGAAGGATCCGTGCTCCGACACCGCCACCAGGGCCCGGAGGTGCCTGATTTCCATCGCTAATAGAGATACCATAAATCTGTAATAGCTGTTTGACTGATTGTTCGCGAAAGCGCAAAATAACTGACAGAGACCCCAGGGAATGGACACCCCCCCCGCCATCCCTGTCGAGTCTGTGCGAAGGGATCGGAATTTTCCCCCGTCCGGTCCCTTCGTCGCGTCAGGCCTCAGAGCGCGAATGTTGGGCCGCAATTGTGCGCAGCGTCTCGGCGCCGCTCCGTCGGGGTGTCCGGCGTGTCCGACCGAACCCGGCGGTAACGTTCATCGGGTGACGACGACGCGCACCGTGCTGAGCACCGACGAGGCCGTGTTCGTCGACCTCGACCGCACGCTGCTGCGGGGAGCGAGCGGTTTGGTCCTCGGCGCCGCCATGCGGGCCGAGGGTCTGTTCGACGGTCGTCCGTCGCTGCCGGGCGAGAGTCTTCTGTATCGGCTCTACAACCTCCAGGGGGAGAGCCTCGCCTTCATGGCCATGGTGCGGGCCGCACCGCGTTTCACGAACGGCTGGGACGTCGACGCCGTGTGCCGCGCCGGTGAGCGGGCCGCCCCGGAGCTGGCCGAGCTCGTCCAGCCCTACGCCCCGGCCGTGTTGGCCGCCCACCGGGCCGCCGGCCGCCTGCTGGTGCTGGCCACCACGTCGCCGGTGGACCTCGTGACCCCGTTCGCCGAGCTGGCCGGGTTCGACGATGTCGTCGGCACCCGCTACGCGTCGCGCCACGGGAGTTACACCGGAGGTATCGACGGGGACTTCGCCTGGGCCACGGGCAAGCTGGCGGCCGTGCGGCGGTGGGCGGCGGCGGCCGGAGTCGATCTGGCCAAGAGCCACGCCTATTCGGACAGCGTCTTCGACATGCCGCTCTTGCGGGCCGTCGGTCATCCGCACGCCGTGAATCCCGACCGTCGGTTGCGGGCGGCGGCCACTGTTCAGCGCTGGCCCATCGAGAACTGGGACCGCCCGCCGGGGGTGCCCAAGATGGTGGGCCTCGAGCCATACCACCTGCTGCGGCTCGTCGTGCGGCCAGAGTCCTTTCCCTACGCGCGCTTCGACATCGCCGGGCTCGACAACATCCCCAAGCGGGGTCCGGCCCTGCTGGCGTCGAATCACCGGAGCTACTTCGACGTCGTGGCCCTCGCTATCATCGCCGCCCGCCTGGGTCGGCCCGTGCGCTTCCTGGGCAAGCGCGAGATCTTCGACGCGCCGGTGGTCGGACCCATCGCCCGGGCTCTCGGCGGCATCAGCGTGGACCGGGGCAGCGGATCGGACCAGGCGCTGCGCGCCGCTCAGCGCGCCCTCGAAGCGGGCGAGCTGCTCGTGATCCTGCCCCAGGGCACCATCCCCCGGGGTGAGGCATTCTTCGATCCGGTGCTGCGGGCCAAGACGGGCACGGCCCGGTTGGCCGCACTGACCGGTGTCCCCGTCGTGCCCATCGGCCTATGGGGCACCGAACGGGTCTGGCCCCGGTCGGCCCGGGTCCCGACTGTGACGACCTTCGCCCACCCGCCGAAGATCCGGGTACGCGTCGGCGCCCCGGTACGGCTCGGCCTCGAGGATGCCGTGGCCGATAGCGCGGCGATCATGAAAGCCATCGTCGCTCTCCTCCCGGACGAGGCCTCCCTCATGGGCCGGCCGACCGAAGAGGAGATGGCCCGGACGTTCCCACCCGGACACCGCGCTCGGTGAGTTCGGCGACGGGACGCGACGGCGCCTCGTCGGCTCGCTCCCGGCTGCCCGTCCGGGCCCGTATGGCCGCCGGCGCGGCGGTGGCGGTGAGTGCCACGTCACGACGGCTCGGGTTCGGCGGTGGCTCGGTGATCGGGGGACGGGTGGGGCTCCTCCTCGCCCCCGACCTGCTCCATGTTCTCGCCGCCCACCGTCAAGTGGCCCTCGTGAGCGGGACCAACGGCAAGACGACGACGACGCATCTCCTGGCCGCCGCCCTCGGCGGTGCGCAGCGGGTGGCCACATCACCGGCGGGGGCCAACCTGCCACCCGGGCTGGCGGTGGCCCTGGCCGCATCGCCCCCGGGGGCGCCGGCCGTCCTCGAAGTCGACGAGGCCTATCTGGGCGCAGTGGCGACGTCGGTGGCACCCCGGGTGGTGGCCTTGCTCAACCTGTCGCGTGATCAGCTCGACCGGGTGAGCGAGGTGCGGATGGTGGCCCACCGCTGGCGCCAGGCGCTGTCGGGTCTCGAGACGACGGTGGTAGCGAACGCCGACGACCCTTTGGTGGCGTGGGCGGCCGGGACGGCCCCCAAGGTGATCTGGGTGGGGGCCGGCCTGTTGTGGCAGGGCGACGCCGTCGGTTGCCCGGCGTGCGACGGGCAGATCGTGTTCTCCGAGGCGGGAGGGCCTGGCCAGGGTTGGTCGTGTGTGTGTGGCTTCGCCCGTCCCCACCCCGATGCCCGTCTGGTGGACGACGAGCTGGTGACGGCCGACGGACGGCGGCTGCCGATCGATCTTCTGCTCCCGAGCAGGGCCAACCGGGCCAACGCCGCCATCGCCGCTGTGTCCGCCGGCGTCCTCGGGGTGGACGAGGCCCACGCGCTCGCTTCCATGGCCCAGGTGGCCGATGTCGAGGGCCGCTTCGCCGTGACCAGCCACGCCGGGGTGGGCGTCAGGCTGTTGCTGGCCAAGAACCCGGCCGGATGGACGGAACTGCTCGACCTGCTCGACGGAGGTGTCGATCCGGTCGTGATCGGCATCAACGCCCGCATCGCCGACGGCCATGACCCATCGTGGTTGTGGGACGTCGACTTCGAGAGGTTGGCCGGCCGACTGGTGGTGGCCACCGGTGATCGCCGTCGCGACCTGGCCGTGCGCCTGCGTTACGCCGGCATCGCCCATATGACCGTGACCGGTCAGCTCGACGCGCTGGGCGCGTCAGGGGCCGCCCATGTCGAGTACGTCGGGAACTACACGGCTTTTCAGGATCTGCGGCGACTTCTGTCCGGACGCGCCGGCCGTGGGCCCCGTCCTCATGGATCACCGGCGGCCGAGGTGCCGGCGGACGGTGAGGCGTCCGCCCCTGTGGTCCCCGCCCGCCAGGTTCCGGCGTCGTCGAAGGCGGCGGCGGCGTCGACGACCAAGGGACGCAGAGGAGTGGGTGCCGGTCCGTCAGCCCTGCGGGTGGTGGTGATCTATCCGGATCTTCTCGGCACCTACGGCGACGGTGGCAACGGCCGGGTGCTCGCCGCGCGCGCCGCGTGGCGCGGTGTCCCGGTGGAGCTCGTTCTGGCCCGGTCGGACGCGCCGCTGCCCGAGGGCGGAGATCTCTACTGTGTCGGCGGCGGGGAGGACGGACCGCAGATCCAGGCGGCCGAGCGCCTGGCCGAGGGCGCTCTGGGGAGGGCCGTGACGGGCGGGGCCGCCGTGCTGGCCGTCTGTGCCGGTTACCAGATCATGGGCACCTCCTTCCCGGGTCCCGACGGCCGCCCCTACGACGGCGTGGGTCTTCTCGACATCGACACGGTGAAGGGCCCGGGCCGGCGTTGCGTGGGAGAGCTCGTGTCCGAGCCGGTGACCGATAGCTCGGACTCTGCGGCTCATGGCGCCCCTCTTGTTGCCGGGGTGGGTCTCGGCCGGCTCACCGGGTTCGAGAACCACGCCGGGGTCACGACGCTCGGAGCATCGGTGCGCCCGCTCGGCCGGGTCATCTCGGGTGTCGGTAACGGTGCCGGATCGGGAACCGACGGAGCGCGCGCCGGTCGGGTCATCGGTACCTATCAGCACGGGCCGGTGCTGGCCCGCAACCCGCGCCTGGCCGATCTGCTTCTCGCTCTGGCCACCGGCGAGACACCGGTCCCTCTCGACGATGAGGAGGAAGAGGCCCTGCACGACGAACGGCTACGGGCCATGAGCGGTCGGGGCACGGCCTCGGCCAATGGGACCGGCCCGGCCTGGCGTCGTTTGCTGGAGGTGCGGCGGTTGTAAGCGACCCACTCACGAGCCGGCTACAGGTACAGCCCGATCGACGCCGCTGACGGAGTCGACTCGACGGCGCCCGAATCGTTTTCCATGGCGTAGAGCTCGGCCAAGGTCGCTCCCTCACACCTGCCGGTGGGTTCGCCTCCGAGCCAACGGACGGCTTCGGCCCTGATACGGATCGGCCGGACAAAGTCAATGTGTGGTCAGCGTCGAGGCGCAGAGCCCGTGCGGGTCACGGCCCACCGACCTTCGTCAGTCTCGGCGTCGTGGCGCCGGTCAGGTCCGAGCGCCCACGCCCGCCGCCAGGCGGCGGCATCGGGTCCTCGCGGTGACGGCGTCGTTCCCGCTGCGGCGCGGTGCCGTGCCGTCCACCAGTCGGTCCTGTCCGCGTCGGCCATCGTGGCCATGG
>PKWD01000269.1 GCA_003131945.1 Acidimicrobiaceae bacterium | reverse complement strand
GAGAGGTGCCACGTCGCGACGCCGGCCGCCCGGGCGAGTTCACTCGCCGAGCCGTGCAGCAGCACGCTCGGCGCACCCGCGTCATTCGTCGTCACTTCGATAGATCGCCACGGCGCGGCGCCCACGCCCACGCCAAGGGTCTTCAAGACCGCCTCTTTCGCAGCGAAACGTGCGGCTAGACGTTCGGGTCGCTGGCGCGCGTCGCGACGTTCGCCCTCAGTGAAGAGACGCTCAATGAGCCGAGGATGCCGCTCTATCGCCAACGTAAAGCGCGCTACGTCAACCAGGTCGACCCCCACGCCGCGCGTCGCCACTACTCGACCGTCACGGTCTTGGCCAGATTGCGCGGGCGGTCCACGTTTCGCCCCAGGCCTCGGGCCATGGTGTAGGCGAACAGCTGCAGCGGCACGATGTCCACCATCGGCGTGAAGAGCGGCTCGGTCGCCGGCACGCGCAGCACGTAGTCGGCCAGTGCGTCGACGGTTTCGTCGTCGTCCGTCGCGACGACGACGACGGTGGCGCCGCGGGCCTTCACTTCAGCCAAGTTCGACAGCATCTTTTCGTGCAGGGCCGGATCGGTCGCGACGGCGACGACGATGACCCCGGGCTCGATCAACGCGAGCGGCCCGTGCTTGAGTTCCCCGGCCGGGTAGCCCTCGGCGTGCAAGTAGGACAACTCCTTTAGTTTCAACGCCCCTTCGAGGGCCGTGGGAAAACCCACGTGTCGACCGAGGAAGAAGAAGTCGCGCGCTCCGAGCAGTTGTTTGGCGACGTCTTCGACGTGGCTCCGTCGCTCTAGGGTCGACGCCACCTGCCCGGCGACGGCGTTCAGACCCTGAAAGAGTGCGTCGATGTCCGACGCGGGCAACGTTTCGCGCAGTTGCGCGAGGCGCAATGCCAACAGTTCGAGCGCCGCCACCTGGGCGACGAACGCCTTCGTCGACGCGACGGACACCTCCAAGCCCGCGCGAGTGTAGATGACGGCGTCGGACTCTCTCGCGAGCGAAGAGTCGACGATGTTCGAGACCGCAACGACCCGGGCGCCGCGTCGGCGCGCTTCGCGAATCGCCTGAATCGTGTCAATCGTCTCACCGCTCTGCGAGACGCCGATCACCAGTGTGCCAATCTCGACAACCGGATCGCGGTAGCGATACTCACTAGAGATGTCGACCTCGACGCTGAGACGCGCCCATCGTTCGATCGCGTACTTCGCGACTTGGGCCGCGTGATTCGAGGTGCCCGCCGCCACGATGACGACGCGCTTCACGTCACGCAGTTCCTTGTCAGGTATTCGCAGTTCGTCGAAGGTAATGGTGCCGTCGCGACGACGACGATCGAGCAAGGTCGCTCGTATGGCGTCCGGTTGCTCGTTGATCTCCTTGGTCATGAAGTCCTCGTGGCCGGCTTTTTGCGCGGTTTCGAGGTCCCAGTCGATCGTGAGCTGGTGGAGCCGCACCGGCGCGCCCTCTAAGTCGATGGCTCGAAAGCCCTCCGGGGCCAGGCGGACGATCTCGTCGTCGTTGACGGCGTAGAACGAGGTCGCGCGGTCGAGAATCGCCGGCACATCTGAGGCCAAATAGGTCACGCCCGACGCGGTGCCGATGATGAGCGGTGAGACGCGCCTCGCCGCGACGATGACGTCGGCCTCCGTGGCGTCCATGGCCGCGATAGCGAAGGCGCCGCGCACCACGAGCAGGCTCTGGCGAACGGATTCGGTGAGATCCAGACCCAACGCGCGCGACTCCTCGATCAAGTGCGCCAGCACCTCAGAGTCGGTGCGTGAGCTAAAGATGTGCCCCCGCGACTCGAGCTGCTCTTGGAGTTCGCCGTGATTCTCGATGATGCCGTTGTGGATGATGGCGATGTGGCCCGAGCAGTCGAGGTGGGGGTGGGCGTTCATCTCGGTCGGGTGACCATGGGTGGCCCACCGGGTGTGGCCGATCCCCGCTATCACCCCCGGGGGCACGTTCTCGACGATCTTGCGGAGATCCTCGAGGGAACGGGTCCCCGTGGCCGCCCGGGCCCGGTAGAGGCCTCCTCCGGTTTCGAGGGCCACTCCGGCCGAGTCGTACCCTCGGTACTCGAGCCTTTCCAGGCCGGCCAGCAGGAGATCGAGGATGCCATGGTCGCCGGTGGCTCCGATGATGCCGCACATGAGACCAGGCTACGGCGCGCTCGGCACGGAGGCGGCGCGTTCCACGACCACGCGTAGACGACCGGCCAACAACTCGGCCCGGTCCTCGTCGGCCGCTTCCACCATGACCCGGACGAGAGGCTCGGTCCCGCTGGGCCGCAGCAGCACCCGGCCGCTGTCTCCCAGCTCCCGTTTGACGGCGGCCACCTCGGCCTGGACGTCGTCGCTCGCCACCACCTGGGACGGATCGACGGCGGGGACATTGACGAGAACCTGGGGCAGGCGGCGCATGACCTCCCGGGCCAGATCGGCCAGCGGCCGGCCGGACCGTCGCAGAAGGTCCATGAGCAGCACGCCGGTGAGAACACCGTCGCCGGTGGTGGCCACCTCCCGGAACAGCAGGTGCCCGGACTGCTCACCACCGAGCGTCAAACCGTCGGCGTTCAGCTCCTCGAGGACGTAGCGGTCGCCGATGGGCGTCTCCCGCACCTCGATGCCCTTCTCGGCCATGGCCAGCCGGAAGCCCAGGTTCGACATGACAGTCACCACCACCGTGTTGCCGGCCAAGCGGCCCCGATCGGCCAGGTCGGTGGCGAAGAGAGCCAGGAGCTCGTCTCCGGTGGTGGCGGCACCGGTGTGGTCCACGGCCACCAGCCGGTCGGCGTCGCCATCGAGAGCGAGGCCGAGCTCGGCGCCCCGGGCCACCACACAGGCGGCCACGCGGTCGGGATGGTTCGAACCGCAACCGTCGTTGATGTTGGTCCCGTCGGGCTCGCAGGCGATGGCTTCCACGATCGCCCCCAGGCGCTCGAGGACGACGGGAGCGATGGATGAGGCAGCGCCGTTGGCGCAGTCCACCACGACCCGCATCCCATCGAGGGAACGACCGTCGAGCGCATTCACCAGATGCTCGATGTAGCCCCCGGCGGCACCGGGATCGGACGACAGGCGACCAACGGCGTGTCCGGTCGGTGGCCGGGGGCCACGGCCCTCGTGGGCCAGGACACGGTCGAGCTCTTCCTCGACGGCCGTCTCGGCCGTCAGGGGCAGCTTCAGACCACCGGAGGCGAAGAGCTTCACCCCGTTGTCGGAGAAGGGATTGTGGGAGGCCGAGATCACTGCCCCCGGTAGTTGGCGGTGGGCGCAGTGCCATGCCACCCCGGGAGTGGGCAGGACACCGAGGTCGACGACGTCGGCGCCCTCGCTGGCCAGACCGGCGGACAGCGCCGCCTGCAACAGCGGTCCCGATTGCCGGGTATCGCGGGCGACGAGAAACGAACGTGCCGGCAATGCCCGGGCCGTGGCCCGACCGAGGGCCAGGACGAGCTCCGCTCCGAGCTCGGCATTGGCGACACCGCGGATGCCGTCGGTGCCGAACCGGACACCCACGGCCGACTACCGCTTCGAGTACTGGGGCGCCTTGCGGGCCTTCTTCAGGCCGTACTTCTTGCTCTCCTTCTCGCGTGCGTCACGGGTCAGGAGGCCGGCCTTCTTGAGGGTCGGGCGCAGTTCGGGGTCGAGCTCGAGCAGGGAGCGGGCGATGCCCAGGCGCATGGCACCCGCTTGTCCCGAAACCCCCCCGCCGTCGATGGTGGCGTCGACGTTGTACCCCTCGGCCAGGTTCGTCAGCCGCAACGGCTCGGTGACGATCATGCGGTGGGTGGCCGAGGTGAAGTACTGCTCGATGGGCTTGCGGTTGACCGTGATCGTTCCCTGACCGGTGCGGATACGGACGCGGGCCACAGCCCTCTTGCGGCGCCCCGTCGTCTGGCAGAGGGGGACGGGGAGCTTCGGCTTCGTCGACACGTTGAGGATTCCTGTCCTTTCGAGACGCCCGGAGAGGCGCTAGATCCTGGCCTGGGCGCCGGGGATGTCGAGCACCTGGGGCTGCTGGGCCTCGTGCGGGTGGTCGGGGCCGGCGTAGACCTTGAGCTTGGAGAGCTGCTGGCGTCCGAGGCGGTTGCGGGGCAGCATGCCCCGGACGGACCGGCGCACGACTTCCTCGGGGCGCGTGACGAGGAGGTCGGCGTAGCTGGCCGTCTTCAATCCGCCGGGATAGCCGCTGTGGCGGTAGACGAACTTCTTGTCGGCCTTGCCCGCGCTCATGACGACCTTGGCCGCGTTGACCACGATGACATGGTCGCCGGTGTCGACATGGGGGGCGAAGATGGGCTTGTGCTTGCCCCGCAAGATGGTCGCCACCTGGGTGGCCAGCCGGCCCAGCACCATGCCGTCGGCGTCGACGACGTGCCATATGCGGTTGATGTCCACCGGTTTCGGCGAGAACGTGCGCACGCGGGTTCCTTGGTCGTTGTTCGTGGTTGGGCCGACCGCCGGGGGTACCGGTCCTGACCAGGGCCGGTACCGCTGATCCGGGACGACACATGCCCGTCCCGTCAACAGACGGACCTCCCACACTAGATGCTGGGAGCGGACCCGGGCAAGCTCCCGGTGGGGAATCCCCAGGTGAGGTCCCCTCCGGGGGTTCCGGTAGGTCACAGGCGGTCGGCTCCTTCGTAGTCCACCGACAGAAGGCTGAGCCCGTGCGGCGGAGCGAGGGTGACGCCCTGGGAGCGATCACCGGTGGTGAGCATCCAGGTCACATCGGAGGCCCGGCATCGGCCCCGGCCCACGTCGGTGAGGGTACCGACGATCGAACGCACCATCTGATGGCAGAAGGACTGGGCCGTGATGTCGAACCGGAGCAACCGGGCGTCGTCGCCCAGCCCCCCCGGCGTCCAGGGCTCGTGGCGCCATGAGGTGTCGAGGACGCGCCGGCGGATGGGCTCGTCCGGGCCGGTACCCGGTGGTCGCCGGCAGAAGGCGCGGAAGTCGTGCTCACCGAGCAGGGAGTCGGCTCCGGCCGCCATTGCTCTCATGTCCAAGGGGTCGCGGACATGCCAGGCCAGGGGGGCGAGGAGGGGGTCGGCACTCTCGCCCTGCAGGATGAGGTAGCGGTAGCGGCGGT
>PKWD01000134.1 GCA_003131945.1 Acidimicrobiaceae bacterium | reverse complement strand
GCGGCACTCGACCGGGGGATCGTGGCCGCCTACGCCTCGGTGGGGATCACGTCGGATCCGGCCACCCATGTTCGCCCCGCCCCCTTGCTCGCCGATCTGGCTTCGGCTCTCGAGGAGGATGGCGACGACTGCGCCCGCCAGCTGGCCCGGCGCCTGGCCCCCTTCGTCACCGGCACCCACCGGGGATTGTTCGACGGGCCCACCACCACCCGGCCCGACGGCCACCTGGTGGTCTTCAGCTTGCGTGACTTGCCTGACGCCCTCAAAGCGGCCGGGACGCTGCTCACGTTGGACGCCGTGTGGCGCCGGGTGTCGGACCCGACTCGTCGCCAGCGCCACCTGGTNNCAGGACGCGGGCGACCTCTTGGGCAGCCCGCTCGGCCAAGCCGTGGTGGCCAACGCCGCCACCCAAATCCTTCTGCGCCAAGCACCACAGACCATTGACGCCCTGGGTGAGGCCTTCCGGCTATCCGACGGCGAGCGCGCCTACCTGCTCGGGGCCCGGCGCGGCGAAGGCCTCCTGGCTTCCGGGGCCGACCGGGTCGCCTTCACCTGCCTGGCCAGCCCGGCCGAGCACGCCCTCGTGACCTCCGATCCGGCCGAACTGGTGGCCGACGAACCCGACCTTTGAACCCCCACCCTCCTACAGAAAGCCCCACTCCTTGCCGCCACCGATAGCCACTCCGTCGCCACCCAGTGGGCCGGTGGCCCGTTGGCTCACCCATCCGGGGCCGGGGACCCATGCGGCCCTCGTCCGCCTGGCCCATGACCTGGCCGTCGTGAGCCTCCGTGTCGGCCCCGTGGCCGCCGCTGTGGCCCTATTGGGCCTGGGTGTGGTGGTCGTCGCTCGGCGCCGGCAGGCCGCCGCACTGGCGGCCGGAGCCCGCCTGGTGCGGGTGCTGGCTCCCCCCGATGTGGACGCCCAGGGGGCCGAAACCCTGTGGACCAACCTGGTGGCCCTGATGCGCCCGGCCTGGCGGCGAGCCTTCGGCGGCCAGCCCCATCTCGGCTTCGAGCTGACGGCCGGGACGGCAGGCCTCACCGTCTCGCTGTGGGTGCCGGGAACGATCCCGCAGGGCCTGGTGGAACGGGCCGTAGAGGCGGCCTGGCCTGGGGCCCGCACCGACACCGGGCCGGCGGTGCGGCCCCTGGGAGACGGGGGACTGGCTACGGGCGGGGAACTGCGTCTGGCTTTCGGTGACCACTACCCACTGCGTACCGATCACCGCGTCGACCCGTTGCGCTCGCTGTTGGGGGCGCTGGCCGACCTGTCCGACGAGGAGTCGGCCTGTATTCAGGTCCTCGCCCGTCCGGTCACCGGTCGACGCCTTGGTCGTCTGCACCGTGCGGCGTCGGCCCGGCGTTCGGGCCGGCCGGCCACACGCCTCGGTCGGCTGGTCGACTTGGTCACCCCGGGACCGACGCACACCGCGTCATCGGGCGACCCCAGCCGTTCTGGGGACGTGGCCGACATCTTGGAAAAGGAGGCCCAGCCGTGCTGGGCCGTCGTTGTCCGCTACGGCGTGGCCACCGCCTCCACTGACGATGTGGCCGGCGCCCGCCTGCGGGGTCGGGCCCATGCCGTGGCCTCTGCCTTCGCCGCCTACGCCGGACGCAACCGCTTCGACCGGCGCCGGCTGCGGCACCCCGTCGAGGCTCTGGCCCAACGACGCCTGGGGCGCGGCGACCTTATGTCGGTGGCCGAGCTCGCTGCCGTGGCTCACCTGCCCACCGACACGGTGGTGCCGGGACTGACCCGGGCGGGGGCCAAGGCCGTGGCCCCGCCGCCGGCTGTGGGGTCGACGGGAAAGGTCCTGGGCGACGCCGAGGCGGGGTCGCGTCGCCCAGTGGCGATCGGTGTCCCCGACGCCCGCTACCACCTCCATGTCATGGGGGCCACGGGGTCGGGCAAGTCGACGCTGCTCACCAACCTGATCATGGGCGACGTGGCCGAGGGTCGCGGCGTGGTCGTCATCGATCCCAAAGGCGACCTCATCGTCGACATCCTCGACCGGCTGCCGAGCGGAGCCGAGGACCGCACCGTGCTCATCGACCCCGAAGAGGCGGCCTTCGCCCCCGTGCTGAACGTCTTGGCCGGGCCCGATCCCGACCTTGTCGTCGACAATCTGGTCGGTATCTTCCGCTCCATCTTCGAGGCCTACTGGGGGCCACGTACCGACGATGTCCTGCGCTCGGCTTGCCTCACCCTGCTGCGCTTCGCCGCCACCTCGGGGGTGGGCACCAGCCTGGCCGACGTGCCGCGGTTGTTGGCCGATCCTGCCTATCGCAAACCACGGGTGGCAGCCGTGGCCGACGACGCCGTGGGCCTGGGCGGTTTCTGGAGTTGGTACGAGGCCATGAGCGAGGCCCAGCAGGCCCAGGTGATCGGTCCCCTGATGAACAAGCTCCGAGCGTTTCTGCTGCGGGACTTCGTGCGCCAGGTAGTGGGACGACCGGAGTCGAGCTTCGAGATGGCCGACGTCTTGGACGGTGGGGTTTGCCTGGTGCGCGTCCCCAAGGGGGTACTGGGCGACGAGACGGCCCGCCTGCTCGGCTCCTTCGTGGTGGCCAAGGTGTGGCAGGCGGCCACCCATCGGGCCCGGATGGGCCAGAGCGCCCGGGTCGACGCCGCCCTCTACGTCGACGAGTGCCAGAACTTCTTGAACCTGCCCCGCAGCTTCGACGAGATGCTGGCCGAGGCCCGCGGCTATCGCCTGTCGATGGTGCTGGCCCACCAGCACCTGGGACAGTTGCCCCGAGACCTGCGCGACGCCGTGAGCGCCAACGCCCGCACCAAGGTGTTGTTCTCCATGAGCCCGGAGGACGCCCGGATCCTCGAGCGCCACGTTGGCCCCGAAGTGTCCCAACACGATCTGTCGCACCTGGGCGCTTACCAGGCGGCCGCCCGCCTCGTCGTCGACGGCGAGGAGACCCCCGCCTTCACCTTGCGCACCCGTCCGGCCGTCCCCGCTGACTCTCGTCGCGGCGAGGTCGTGCGCCAGGCGGCCCGAATGCGCCATGGCCGGGCGGCGGGGGAAACGCAGGGCGCGTCCCTGGCCGGCCGCCGCTTGCCGGAGACGCCGCCCCCGTCCGTTTAGGGGATCCGATCGAGGATCCCATCGGGGATCCAATCGGGGATCCGACTTGAACGGATCCCCCAGACGAGGGCGAACACGGACGTCACGGCCCTGGAGGGGGATCCGATGGAAAGGCCGACTTGGTGGGTGGATGGGTGTGAACGGCAAGGAATCCTGGGAGACGGCGCCAAGGGCGCCTCGTCATCGAGATGTGGACCAGCGAGTGCTCGCTGTGCTCAGCCGGCTGACCGATCGGGATCGACAACTGTGTCGTCTGCTCTACGAGCATCGGGTACTGACTACATCGCAGGTGGCTGACATTGGCTTCACCGGCGATCGGCGTGTCCGTAAGCGGCTCCGTGAGCTCCACGACATGGCGCTCGTCGACCGCTTCCGACCCCGGACCGACGTGGGATCCGCTCCCTCCCACTGGGTGCTGGGGACAGTGGGCGCCGCCCTGGTGGCGGCCGAACGGGGTGTCGAGATGGCCGACCTCGACTGGCGCAGGGGAATGCTCGCCGACCTGGCCGCCAGCCAGCGGCTCACCCACCTCGTCGGCACCAACGGTGTCTTCACCGCCCTCATCCGCTCCGCCCGCCGCCGACCTGGCTGCCGACTCGAGGAATGGTGGTCCGAGCGGCTGTGTGCCCGGGAATGGGGCGAGGTCGTCCGCCCCGACGGCTACGGCGTCTGGGTCGACCACGACGTCCGTGTGCCCTTCCTCCTCGAGTATGACAACGGCACCGAGACCCTCGAGCGCCTGGCGGCCAAGCTTCCCGGCTACGCCGAACTGGCCGCTGCTGCCGGCCATCCGAACTGGGTGCTGTTCACGTTCCCCTCACTACGTCGGGAACGAGAGGCCCGGCGGGTGCTCACTCACCGCCAGGTGCCGGTGGCCACCGCCGCCCTGTCACCAGACGACGCACCTGATGCTGCTCACTGGCTTCCCGTCGGCAGCAGCGGGACGCGCCTAGGCCTGGCCCAGCTGGTGGGGCGCTTAGGACCGACGTGAGCGAGGGGCAAGGATCAGCGATGACGGTGATCGTCGTGGCCGGGGCCGCCGTGATGCTCCTCGTAGTGATCATTGCCACCGCCGCCGGTGCGGGACTGGAGGCGGTGCTCCTGGGCGGCGATGTGGCCCCGAGCCCGGCGGCAGCGGCCATCCCGCCGGCCATGCTGGCGCTGTACGAGGAAGCAGCGATCACCTGCCCGGGGCTCCCGTGGACGGTGCTGGCCGCCATCGGCACCATCGAGTCCGACAACGGCACCTCGAACCTGCCTGGCGTGCACTCTGGGGCGAACTCGGCCGGGGCCGAAGGCCCCATGCAGTTCGAGACGGCCACCTTTGCCGCCTATGACGAGCCAGTGCCGCCCGGAGGGGCCGACCCACCCAGCCCGTACGACGCGATAGATGCCGTCTACGCCGCCGCTCGTATGTTATGTACCAATGGGGCTCGCGACGGCGCCAATCTCCGAGCCGCGGTCTTTGATTACAACCACGATCAGACCTATGTTTCGGAAGTACTGAGTTTGGCATCCAAGTACGAATAGACGCTCTGCAAACGATTACCCTCGTCGCAACCGGATTAACCATCGCAGAAGCCGGTCACATCGTATGTCGTCAATCGGTTCCGATCGTGTTGGAGTTGACGCCATCGGAAGAGACGTAGTCGCTGCCACCCGATTCGGTGTCGTAGCAGGTATTGGTCGAGAGTGTCTCCGTGCTGGAGGTCAGGGTTGTGGAGTATGGGCCGTATCGGGTGCCCTCCTCGACGCAGAACCAGGAGACTGATCCAGTGGGGAAGTTCGTGAAGGTGATGTCCATCCAGTTGCCCGATGGTGCCGGGTTACCCCCCCACCCGACCGCAATCGAGCCAGAAGAGCTACCTGTTCCGCCCGAGCTGCCAGTTCCCGTCCCTACCGAGCTGCCAGCTCCCGTTCCGCCCGAACTGCCCCTTCCGCCGGAGCTGTCCGTTCCGCCGGAGTTGTCCGTTCCGCCCGAGCTACTACCGCCAGGGGGCGTGGTGGGCTGCGGCGATGCCTCGAAGCTCATCGATGGCTGACCGCTGACGGCTTGGGCGCCCGCCACCCGCTCGTACACAGCCTGGATTGTGCTGATGGCTCCAAGGATGACGCCGATAACATCGCTGACGACGGCAGCACCAACTGTCAGGGCGAACTTGTCACCCGCATAGTTCAGATCCCACGTGAAACCCACCATGCATCCGGCCTGACCAATAAAGTTCTTTCCGGAAAGACAGTTTTCATAGTTGTAGAAGTCATCATTGACTGACGCCACAAATGCTTCGGCTCCGCTGAACGCCGCCCCAGTGGTTTCGGGGAGGTCTCCCTCAATAAGACTCGAAAATGCGTAGACCAGGCTATTGTCAAATCTCAACGACACTGAGAACGCGGAAGGCCCGTATGGGATTGACATGACATCACCCGGAAGGAGGAGATTCGACGGATTCTTTAGAACGCCACGAGTGAGTCCGTCGGCAACTGAAGGGTGGCTCGGAGTCACCGACGGCGTGCCCAAGCCTCCTGAGTCCAAGACGTCCAGTGGCACCGACAAGGTGTTGCGCAGATATAGGGTCGACCCATTGAGACATGCATCGATCGGGAAGGCTGCCGGCACGGCACCGCGTGACACGTCCATCTGACAAAGGCCAGATGCTGGCCCAGCGCCTGAAGGGCTGGCGATACCCATCACGGTGGAGGCGATAAACACCACGAGCACAGCGGCTTGCCGGAAGATCAACCGACGGGAAAATCGCATTCGCTTTGCACCTTTCGGCCAAGAGATGTTAGTACCTGTTGTGCAGCTGCCACTGAGGACGAGCTCGGTATAGCGGGATTACCGAGATGCTCCATGGCCACGCCTGCGCTATTGAAACCAGGAGATAAAGGACTCGTCGTTCTCTTTCCCAGTTTGACGAATTCCGAGGCAGCATCCTCAATCACTGCCCGATCCTCAGGTCCGAATCGGCCGCCAGGTTGGATTTCTATTGCAGCGGGAAGCTGGCGCAGTGCGAGGCTGCCGGCCAACTGGTGGCAGATAGAAGGACCGTCGGTATGAGGCTCGGCAAGGGCAACAACTCCAGACGTCTTTACGGCGGAGGTCTGGAGGGCTAAGTGATGTTCGCCGCCACGTTTTCCGCCCCCTTCCACCGTCCAAATCAGGCCCACAGAGGCCAGGCCTACCACCGCTGCAGCAGCTACCGGTACTGCAGCGCGTCGCCGCCAATTTCTTCGCCGCGATGTCTCGAGGTCGGAGCGCGATCTGCCAATAGCCTGCTCCATGATCCGGTCCGAGCCCACGTTGCGAGGGCGGAGCGCTTGCTCAACTTCGCGACGCTTCTGCTCAAACACGGACTGTCGAATCTCGGGATCGCTCAAAAGAGAGTCAACGGCTGTCTGGGTCAAGACAGTTGCTGCAACGTCGACCTCCTGGTCGGCCCGAAGCAAACCGCGGGCGGCCCGAGCTGTCGTTAGCTCATACTCGGAGTTGCGGCTTGCGGTGACCTTTATCCCAATCACGGCAAGCTCGAGTAGTGCGGCGACCGCCAAAACAATGGCAGCGGACAGACCAATACCATATGGGTCCTTGACAGCCAAGGAGATAAGGGCCTGGGTGCGTGCTCCAAGCCCGGTGTCGTTCTTCTGAGCCTCAGAGAACGTGGAAATGTCTTTGTTCTGCTCGGCTGTTAAGTGTTTGATCTGCGAGGCGTCATTGCTCAGCAGCTGTGCCTGGCCCGACTGAAGATTCGTGGCTTGCTGACGTAGAGTCGCGGCTTGAGCTGCTTCCTGCTTCGATTCCTGCTGGAGGTTCCAGCAATCCCCGTTAATAGGGCACCCGGGGAGGTGACTAAGTCCGTTGCCGTCAGAATCTTGCAGGGCGAGTTGGTAATTCGTGGCGCTTGCTGAGTCCAGGGCGGCGGCCTGGCTCTCGAGCGAGTTCACCAAGGTGGGGGCGGAGTGCTCCTGGTTGGTCAACTTGTTGATCTGAGCCTGCAAACGAGCCGGTGCACCGTGCGCCATATAGTAAGCCACGGCCTCGCCGTTCTCGCTTGCGAGATCCGAAGTGGTCTCACGCTGGAAGAAAAACAGTAGCGTGGGAATCGTGAACACCCCGACCATGACCACCGCTATGGCAAGTCGGAGAACCAACATGGTCCTACTTAGTTTCCCAAGTGGATTCACCTTAGCATTGTCGAGCTGCTCTCGATTTATGGGTATGTGGCTGATGATCACCGCGTCGAAGCCTATGATCACGCCAGTTACGCAGAGCCCTGCGACTACCATGAAGAAAGTGATGTGACCTGAGCCGGCATCCGCCATGGAAAGAGCGTGCGATATCGCCCAAGTTCCGTATGGCAGGTAAAGACACATCGCCAGTCCGGCCACCAGGTAGGGAAGTGCTGTCCGTGAACTTCGTAGGTGCTGGGTATCGATACCGATCGTCCTAAGGAGCCGTCGCGACAGCCGTCCCGGCTGGTAGCCGATTCTGTCGACCCCTACTGAGTTCGAGTCGCCGCCAGACACAGGGCTCCTTCCATTTAGCTCACCACCATGAATCGAGCGGTGGACCGGTGGAGGTTCCCCGGCATCAGTATCGTTCGATGGTTCGACGCGCTAGTAAAGGAGCCAGTTCTGACGTTGGGCCGACGTTACCGATGCCAATGAGCGGAAGTTTGGTCACTAGTGACCAAACTCCTGGACAACCAGGCCGAATGAGTGGAAGCATCCTCGGATGCCGAAGCAGTCCCCCTCTAATTTACCCGCCCAGTCCTGGACGGAGGCGGCTGCCGAGCTGCTGTCTGAGAATGCCTATAGGGCACTGCGAGATGGCACGGCTCGCGGTGCCGTCACTAAGGGAGACCTGGCCGCGCGCACGAATCAGCCGTCTTCCACCTTGCAAAATAGGATTCAACGTGCCGAAGGATCGGGCGGGCGCCCATTGGACCTCGCCGTACGTTACCTCTTCGACATTGATACCAACGGGGTCCGCGACAATCTTGCGCTCATTCTCGATTCCGCTGTCGAAACATTGCGATCGCCGGACGCTGATATGGAAGCGCTGTTTCGACGTGTTCTCGCGATGAACTTTGAGTTCAACAGCAGCCAACGTGTCTCGTTTCTCCCCGCTGTTACCGTCCAAGCCGCCGCATCGGCCTTCCTTCAGCACGAAGATCCTCCCAGTGCTGAGTTGCCTACGTCGCGTTTGACCGCGCTTCAGCAAACGACGAGAAGGGCGGCCGATCAGATGAACCTGAGGCGGGACGCGTATGCGGAGATGACCCGACTATTCACCGGCCTTCTTCGCGCTGCAATGCGGCACGCTGGACGCAGACCAAGGACAGGATTCACCGCCGAGAGCATCGTGGTTGCTATCCACAGTGCCCACGACGGGCTACTGTTGCGCTACCACGTGAACCCCGACGACGTTCCATTGGAACTTGCCGTTGAGACAGGGTGGTGTATTGCCATGGGGATGACGGAGGAAGGTATGTACGATAACCCCGGCGCCGAGACGGATCCACTTACTCTGCGAATGATCGAATCAGCTCTCAAGCGTTATCGACGACAAGGTGGGCGAGTCTCCGTCAAGACTGTGGCCAGGACGGTCGGTGTCAGCTTGGAGGAGGGCTTGTCCCGATTCCCGAGCGACGAAGATCTTGAGCGCCGATGCTTTTCCAGCCTTTTACAGTCTCAGAATGAACTGTACGAGCTAGCAAATCGCATAGGACCCGAGGCTCTTGGAGCCGTAGAAGATTTGCTCGCGTATGTAGCTAAGGTCACAGATGATTACCCAGGCCTGCCGGTTGCAAAACTGGCGAACATAGGGCTTTATGAACATCTTATAGAGATCGTAATAGCTGCCCTGTCCCCGACACCGCTTGGCAACCCCCAGATCATGTTGGACGCGCCCGGCCTCGTCCATTTGGCGATGGGCGGAATGCGGAATGCGTCACAATGGCAAAGCATCATTGACGTTTACCGAAATCCAATCACGTCAGTGATTTCGGATGCGGCTCAAGACGCATCTGCGACATGACTATGACCTGTATGCCCATATTTCCAGACCCCACGGTCCGGAATTCCGTCGGCGGGGCCTCATAGGGTTTGCGTGGGGGAACTCACTGTCCCGCCATCCGGCGGTACAGCGTAACGGTGGCGGGTTCAGGATCGAGTTCGAGCTCGGCAAGTCTTCGTTGGAGGTTCAACCATGTCGACGCAACGGCGTCGGTCCGACCCAGCCGCGCCTGAAGGATCATGAGCCGGCGGCAGGGTTCTTCGGCGCACCCACCGATCTCGACGGCGCGCACAAGGATGTCCATCGCCTCCCGGTCGTGGCCGTCTGCTTCCTCCAACTGAGCCAGTCGGAGATGGGCGTCGAGAGCGCGCCGGTGTATCTCTTGGCGGATTCCTTCTGCCCAAACGTAACCACGACCTTCGGCGAATTCGCCGCCGTACGCGCCAATTGTGCGCGATCTCTGAAACC
>PKWD01000161.1:3287-3414 GCA_003131945.1 Acidimicrobiaceae bacterium | reverse complement strand
CAGGTTGGCGATGATGCCGATCTGCACCGACAGGGCGGCCGGATCTCCGGGGCCGTTGGAGAGAAAGACCCCGTCGGGTTCGAGCCCGAGGGCGTCGTCGGCCGAGAAGTCGGCCGGCACCACCGTG
>PKWD01000161.1:0-3261 GCA_003131945.1 Acidimicrobiaceae bacterium | reverse complement strand
GCTTCGGCTCGGGCGGCGGCGGCCAGCGTCTGTTCGGGGGCCGTGCCGAAGGCGCAGCCCATGGCGCCGTCGTCGCGCAGATGGCGCGTCAGTCGCCTGGTGTCGATGCCGGAGATACCGGGCACCCCGTGGTGGACGAGGAAGTCCTCGAGCGCACCCGTGGCCCGCCAGTTCGACGGGCGCGCCGTCAGGTCGCGCACGACCACGCCCCGGCACCACGGACGCGACGCTTCCTCGTCCTCGGCGGTGACCCCGTAGTTCCCGATGTGCGGATAGGTGAAGGCAATGGCCTGGCCGGCGTAGCTGGGATCGGTGATCACCTCCTGGTAGCCCGACAGCACCGTGTTGAAGACGAGCTCACCGGTGGCCACGCCGTCGGCCGGGGTGGCCCCGATGGCCTCGCCTTCGAACACCTGACCGTCGGCCAGGACGAGAAGGGCCGGGCTGGCGGATGAGGGGAAGCTCATCGTTGCGCCTCGGTGTCCACCACCACCGGCTCGCCCCGGTAGACCGTGTGCCGCACCTTGCCGGTGAGGGTCCGCCCCGCCCATGGCGTGTTGCGGCTGCGGCTGGCCAGGCGGCCCGGATCGACCTCCCAGCGTTCGCCGGGGTCGATCACGCACAGGTTTCCCGGCATACCGACCGCCACCGGTCCTCCCTGATCGCCTCCCTGCGCCACGGCCAGGCCGGCGATGCGGGCCGGGCGCCAGGACATGAGAGCCAGCACGTCGCCCACCGACATGGCCGGCGACGTGCCGTTGCTCCCGAGCGCCTCCAGGCTGACGGCCAGCGCCGTCTCCAGTCCGAGCATGCCCGGAGCGGCTGTGTCGAGAGGCCCTTCCTTGGCCTCGGACGGATGGGGGGCGTGGTCGGTGGCCACGGCGTCGATGGTCCCCGCCGCGCAGCCGGCCCGCAGGGCGGCCACGTCGCTCTCGGTGCGCAGGGGGGGATTGACCTTGAAGACGGGGTCGTAGCCGGCCAGCTCGGCGTCGGTCAGGGCCAGGTGGTGGGGCGCCACTTCGGCCGTCACCGACAACCCCTCGGCCTTGGCCGCCGTCACCAGGGCCACCGAGCCGGCCGTCGACAGGTGCAGGAAGTGCACCCGGCCGCCGGTCAGCCTCACCAGCATGATGTCGCGCGCCACCATGAGCTCCTCGGCCGCCGCCGGCACACCGGGGACCCCCAGCCGGCTCGACCACGCCCCTTCGTGCATGTGGCCGCCGGCGGCCAGCTCACTGTCCTCGCAGTGCTGGCCCAGGGTGACACCGAGGCCCCGGGCGTACTCGAGGGCCCGGCGCATGACGCCGGCGTCCTGGACACCGGTGCCGTCGTCGGTGAAGAGCCTCACCCCGAGAGCGGCCAGCTCGCCCATGGGGGCCAGGCACTCCCCCGCCCGGCCCACCGTGATGGCCCCGGCCACCGCCACCCGGCACAGCGCCGTCTGGCCCAGACCGAGGACCTCGAGGACGGTGCCGGCGCTGTCCATGGGCGGGTTCGTGTTGGGCATGCCCACCACCGCCGTGTAGCCACCGCGCGCCGCCGCCCGCGCCGCCGTCTCCACCGTCTCGGCTTCCTCCCCACCCGGCTGGCGCAGATGGGTATGGAGATCGACCAGTCCCGGCGCCACGTAACATCCCCCGGCCTCGAGGACCGTGGCCCCGGCGGGGACGTCGAGATCGCGCCCCACCGCCGTCACCGTGCCATCGCCGATCACGACGTCGGCGCGTCGCTCCCCCGTCTCGTCGACGACGGTGCCACCCCGGACCATCACGACGCCGGGCGCCGCCGTCCCCGGGCCCCGGTGGCGCTCAGCCATCGGCCGGCCCGTTGCTCTGGTCCACTCCACCACCGCTGTCGCCCCCGGTGGGCTGGCCGAGGAGCAGGAAGAGCACGGCCATGCGCACGGCCACCCCGTTGGCCACCTGGCGCAGCACCACCGACCGGGGCAGATCGGCCACCTCGTCGGCGATCTCGACGCCGCGGTTCATCGGGCCCGGGTGCATGACGAGAGCGCTCTCGGGCAGAAGAGCGGCGCGGCGCGCCGTCAGCCCGTAGCCGGCGGTGTACTCCCGCACCGACGGCAGGAACGACCCCGCCCCCCGTTCGGTCTGCAGGCGCAGGAGATAGCAGACGTCGACGTCGGGCAGGACGGCGTCGAGATCGTGCGACACCCCCGCCACCGGCCAGCCCTCGACCGACGGGGGCATCAGGCTCCCCGGGGCCACCAGCGTGACCTCGGCCCCGAGGGCGGCCAGGGCCAGCACCCCCGAGCGGGCCACCCGGCTGTGGGTCACGTCGCCCACGATGGCCACCCGCAGCCCGGCGAAGGCCTGCACCCCGACCTCACCCACCGCCACCCCGGCCCGTTCGGCCAGCACCTGACGGATCGTGTAGCAGTCGAGAAGAGCCTGGGTCGGGTGCTCGTGCCAGCCGTCACCGGCGTTGATCACGCTGGCCTCCACCCAGCGCGCCACCTGGGCCGGGGCCCCGGCCGACGGGTGCCGGATGATGAAGGCGTCCACCCCCATGGCCGCCACCGTCTCCACCGTGTCGCGCAGCGACTCCCCTTTCTTCACCGACGACGAGGCCACGGCGAAGGAGAGGACGTCGGCCGACAACCGCTTGGCCGCCGTCTCGAACGAGAACCGGGTCCTCGTCGACTCCTCGGCGAAGAGCGTCACCACCGTCCGCCCCCGCAGGGCCGGCACCTTGGGGATGGGCCGGCGCGACACCTCGACGAAGGCGTCGGTGACCCGCAGGACCTCTTCGATACCTTCGGCCCCGAGGTCGGCGATCGACAGCAGGTGCCGTCCCTCGCCCCTCGGTGCCGGCGGTTTCTCCTCGTCGGCCTCGGGAACCGACGCCGGGGCGCTCACCGGGGTACCACGTCGCCGAGGACGACCCCGTCGAGGCTCACGTCGACCTGCTCGTCCAGCCGCGTCGGCATGTTCTTGCCCACATAGTCGGGCCGCACCGGGAGCTCCCGGTGGCCCCGGTCGACCATCACCGCCAGCTGCACGGCCCGGGCCCGGCCGTAGTCGGCCAGGGCGTTCAGCGCCGCCCGTACCGTCCGGCCGGTGAAGAGCACGTCGTCGANNCGCGGTAGAAGGCCACGTCGAGCATGCCCACCGGCACCGCCGTGGCCTCCATCTCCTCGAGCACCTGGGCCAGGCGGAAGGCCAGAGGGACCCCGCCGGTCTGCAGGCCGATGACGACCACGTCTTCGAGACCACGGTTGCGTTCGACGATCTCGTGGGCGAT
>PKWD01000421.1 GCA_003131945.1 Acidimicrobiaceae bacterium | reverse complement strand
CATCGGTCTCGAGGAAGCTCCGGTAGTCGACGAGAGGCTCGCGACGGTAGGACACGCACCCCTTGCAGCCCAGGTCGATGACGTGGGCGGGGATGTCGTGCGTGGCGATGGCCTGTGCGCATCCCTCGGCCAGGCGATTGCCCATCTGCTTGAAATGCTCGTAGGCGTCGGGGGTGAGCACCTCGGTGAGGGCGGCCAGCCCGGCCGCCGCCACCAGGGGATTGCCGTTGAAGGTCCCCTGTTGGGCTACCCCGTGGCCGATGGAGTCCATGAGCTCGGCCTTTCCGCCGAAGGCTCCACCGGGTGTGCCCCCGGCGATCGACTTGGCAAAGCAGGCCAGGTCGGGTTGGACGCCGAAGCGCTCGATGGCACCGCCTTCGGCGATGGTGGCTCCGCACTTGACCTCATCGAAGATGAGGACGACGCCGTATCTCGTGCACAGGTCACGCAGCCCCTCCAGGTAGCCGGGTCGGGGGAGCACGATGCCGATGTTCATCATCACGGGCTCGATGATGAAACAGGCCAGATCCTTGGCCCGTTCGGCGAAAAGCGTCTCGACGGCCGGAAGGTCGTTGAAGGGGATGGCCAGGGTCCACTTGCCCATTTCCGCCGGTATGCCCTTCGACGCCGGGAGTTGGTCGGTCCGGGCCCCCTCGGCCGTCGTGGCCACGAGGTCGAGTCCCGGCGTGACCGAGAACATCACGGCGTCGTGATGGCCGTGGTAGGACCCTTCGATCTTGCAGATGGTGTCCCGGCCGGTGACGCCGCGGGCCACTCGGATGGCGTCCATGGTGGCCTCGGTGCCGGAGTTGGTGAAGCGGACGCGCTCGAGGCGGAAGCGCCGGGAGAGCTCCTCGGCCAGGGCCACGGTGGTCTCGGTGGTGACGGCGAAATGGGTACCGGTCCGGGCCGCCCGATCGATGGCTTCGACAATCTTGGGGTGGGCGTGGCCCACGGCCATGGCCCCGAAGCCGTTGTGGAAGTCGAAGTAGGCGCGGCCGTCGACGTCCCACACCTCGGCCCCCCGGCCGTGCGACAGGTAGATGGGATAGGGGTCGGCCGCCTGGAAGGAGGAGGCGACGCCCAGGGGCATCGTGGCCTTGGCCCGTTCGAACAGGGCCAGCGACGCCGTCGTGCTCCGGGCCAACGTGGCCATCTCGGTGGCGAACAGTTCCTGGGCGCGGGCGGTGATGCGCTCGGTGTCGGCGCCGGTAGCGGGGTCTGTTCCTGTCGCCATCATCGTTTCGTCCCTTTCTGTCACCACTTGGCGTGTGTCACCACTTGACCATGACGTGCTTGGGTTCGGTGTAGGCCTCGATGGCGTACATCGACATGTCTTTGCCGTATCCGGAGTGCTTGAAGCCCCCATGGGGCATCTCGGACACGAGGGGGATGTGGTCGTTGACCCAGACGGTGCCGAAGCGCAACTGGGCCCCGGCCCGCATGGCCCGGCCGATGTCGGTCGTCCACACGCTGGCGGCCAGTCCGTAGTCGACGCCGTTGGCCATGGCGATGGCCTCGTCCTCCGAGGCCATGCGCTGGACGGAGACGACGGGACCGAAGACCTCACGTTGGACGATCTCGTCGCTCTGGGCGACGCCGAAGATGACCGAGGGCTCGTAGTACCAGCCGGCGCGGTCGAGGGCGTGTCCGCCGGTGGCCACTTTGGCCCCGCCGGCGACGGCGCGGTCGACGAACCCGACCACCCGGTCGCGCTGGCGCGACGACACGAGGGGCCCGAGCTCGGTGGCCTCGTCATCGGGGTCGCCCACGGGAATGCTGCGGGCCGCCCCGGTGAGGGCCTCGACCACGTTGTCGTGGATGGCGGGGCCGGCGATGACACGGCAGGCGGCGGTGCAGTCCTGGCCGGCGTTCACGAATCCGGCCAGCTTCACCCCTTCGACGACGGCATCGAGGTCGGCGTCGTCGAAGACGATGACCGGGGCCTTGCCCCCGAGTTCGAGGTGGACGCGCTTCAGGGTCCGGCTGGCCGCCTCGGCGATGGCCTGGCCGGTGGGCACGGAGCCGGTGAGCGACACCATGTCGACACCGGGGTGCTCGACGAGGGCGGCGCCGACGTCGCCGGCGCCGGTCACCACGTTGAACACGCCCACGGGCAGGAGCTCGGCGATGAGCTCGGCCAGCTTCAGGGTGGTGAGCGGGGTGAGCTCACTGGGCTTCAAGATGACGGGGCAACCGGCGGCCAGCGCGGGACCGAACTTCCAGACGGCCATCATGAGGGGGTAGTTCCAGGGGGTGATGGAGGCCACGACGCCGACGGGATCGCGCCGGAGCATCGAGGTGTAGCCGGTCAGGTACTCGCCGGCGGCCCGGCCTTCGAGGAGGCGGGCCCCGCCGGCGAAGAAGCGGAGGTTGTCGACGGCGAAGCCGATCTCCTCGGGCATGGCGCTGATGGGCTTGCCGACGTTGCGTGACTCGAGGGAGGAGAGGCCGTCGGCGTTGTCCTCGATGACCTGGGCGATGGCCAGGAGCGCAGCGCTGCGCTCGGCCGGCGAGGTGCCGGCCCAGCCGGCGAAGGCGCCGGTGGCGGCGGCCACGGCTGCTTCGATGTCGGCGGGGGAGGCGGCGGTGACCTCGGCCAGCACCTCGGTGGTGGCCGGGTCGATCACGGCGTGGGCCTGGCCCCCTCCGGGGCGGAACGCCCCTCCGATGAAGTTTCCGAGCGTCACATCGACGCCGGCGACGGTCGTCATGGTTCCTCCTTCGACCCCGGCTTACCCCGCCATCCTGACCGGCCCGTCGCGCCTTGGCAACCGAATCGGTGGTCAGGACCCGATTTCGGCTACGAAATTGCTTGTCAGGCCTGTGATCTTCTGCGAATATGCTCGCAACGCGGGCGGAGGCCTCGAGGGGAAGAGGGTTCAATGGCGATCACGACGGGGGAAGTCGGCCTGTCCTCGGTACCCGAGGAGGCCGGCGGGAAGGGCCTCAAGGTCGGGGCGCTCGGGTTGGTCTCGAGCCTCGTGATCGGGGTGGCCTCCACCGCCCCCGCCTACAGCCTGGCGGCCACGCTCGGCTTCGTGGCGGCCTACGTCGGGATTCAGGCCCCGGCGGTGATGCTGCTGGCCTTCGTGCCCATGCTGTTCATCGCCGCCGCCTACTACTACCTGAACCGGGCCGACCCCGACTGCGGCACCACCTTCACGTGGGTCACCCGGGCCATCGGGCCGAAGACGGGGTGGCTGGCCGGCTGGGGCATCCTCGTCACCGACCTGGTGGTCATGCCCAACCTGGCCTCGGTGGCCGGGGTGTACAGCTTCTCGCTGTTCGGCGCCCACGGCATCGCTTCCAACAGCTCGGGATTCTGGGTCACCTTCGTCGGGGTGATCTGGATCATCGTGATGACGGCCATCTGCTACATCGGCATCGAATTGTCGGCCCGGACGCAGGTAGCCCTGCTCAGCGCCGAGATCATCATCCTCTTCGTCTTCGCCATCGTGGCCCTGGCCAAGGTGTACGGAGGCGGTGTCGCCCACAGCGTCCGGCCCTCGATCGAGTGGTTGAACCCCTTCAGGATCCATCCCATCGGCGCCCTGTCGGCCGGGATGCTCCTGGCCGTCTTCATCTACTGGGGCTGGGACACCGCCGTCACCGTGAACGAGGAGGCCAAGGACGCGCGACGGACCCCGGGACGGGCGGCGCTCATGTCCACCCTGGTGCTGCTCCTCATCTACGTGGTGGTGACCTTCGCCGCCCAGTCCTTCCACGGCGTCGGGTTCCTGACCAATGCCAACAACGAGGGCGACATCCTGAACGCTCTGGGGACGGCGGTATTCGGATCACCGTGGAACAAGCTGCTCCTCATCTGCGTGCTCACGTCGGCTTCCTCGTCCACGCAGACGACCATCCTGCCGGCGGCGCGCTCCTCGCTGTCGATGGCCGTGCACAAGGCGTTCCCCAAGAAGTTCGCCGACATTCACCCGAAGTACCTGTCGCCCAGTTTCTCCACGCTGATGTTCGGGGCCATCTCGGTCATCTGGTATGTGGCGCTGGACCTGATCAGCCCCGGTGACGTCCTGGCCAACTCCATTCTCGCCCTCGGTTTCGGCATCGCCTTCTACTACGGGCTCACGGGCTTCGCCTGCGTCTTCTATTACCGCCGCCACATCTTCAAGAGTTTCAAGAATTTCATCTTCATCGGCCTGGCCCCGTTCCTCGGTGCCGCCATCCTCACCGTTCTCTTCGTGATCGCCATCTTCTATTACTCGGACCCGGCCAACTCCCAATCGGGGACTCAGGCCTGGTTCCCCTTCATCCACTTCAACTTCACCCTCCTCCATCAGCATTTCTATGTGAAGAAGGGTCTCGGTCCGCCGCTCGTCCTCGGGGTGGGCTTCCTACTCATCGGGATACCCCTCATGTTCTTATGGATGGCCCGGAACCGCGACTTCTTCCGACGTGACCGGGAGGTGGCCGAGAGTGTCGACTCGCCGGCCCCGCCGCTCACGCCCGGCGTCATCCCGGTGACCGACTGATGGCCGGCGACATCGTCCTCGGCTACGACGGCTCCGACGGGTCCAAGGCCGCGCTGGCCGTGGCCGTCAGCGTGGCCCGGGCCTTCGACGCCCCTCTGAGCATCGTGTTCGGTTACGAGCCGAACCCCATGGGCGGGGAGACAGCCGACTACAAGGCCAAGCTGGAGAAGATCGGTGAAGAGATGGTGGCCGGGGCGCTGGCCGCGGCCAAGAAGCTCGACTCCGGTGTGCAGACCGAAGTGCTGGTCGTGCCCATGCGTCCGGTCGAGTCACTTCTGGAAGCGGCGCTCGAACGCTCGGCCCGGGTGATCGTGGTGGGCGGCACCGGTGAGCGACCCATCGTGGGCGCCATCCTCGGCTCGGTGCCGCACAAGCTGCTGCACCGCTCGAGCGTGCCTGTCCTCGTCGTCCCCGCCGGCGACGAGTGACGGGAGGCCCCTACGGGGCCCGCCGCGCCCTCGGGTTGCTCACATCGGCGTAGGCGGCGTCCATGGCCCCGGGGCGGTCGACGCGCAGAAGCGCCAGCAGAGTGCCGCTGGCATCGGCCAGGACGGCGGCCGGACCTTCGGGTGTCCCCACCGGACCGACCTGATGTGTCCAGCCGCCGGCCACGAGCGTCTGCGTGGCGTCGGCCAGATCGGTGACGGCGTAGATGGGGAGGACCGATCCGGCCGGTCGATGGTCGGCCACGAGGACGAGGGGGGCGGGACCGACGTCGACGGCGGCCACGTCGGCCTGGTAGGCGTGAAAGCGCCAGCGCAGGCGCGCTCCGGGCATGGCCAACCAGCTGGCCAGGTCGCGTTCGGTGTCGTCGGATCCGACATAGAGAAACCGCAGCTCCACCTCCGCAGTTGAGCACGCCCGCCGTTCGAGACGCCCGGAGTATCGTTCGGAGCACCGTGACCCAGACCGACGTCCCCCGCACGATCCCCCAGGAGCGGAGACTGGTGACCGAGGTGCCCGGTCCGCTGTCACGCGCCATGCACGGGCGCCGGGCGGCGGCGGTGGCGCAGGGGGTGAGCACCGCCTTCCCGGTGTACATCGAGTCGGGCTCGGGTGCCGTTCTCGTCGACGTCGACGGCAACGCCCTCATCGATCTGGGCTCGGGGATCGCCGTCACCGGTGTGGGCCACGCGGCTGACAGCGTGGTCAAGGCCGTGCAGGAACAGGCCGGCCGGTTCAGCCACACCTGTTTCATGGTGACTCCCTACGAAGGCTACATAGCCGTCTGCGAGGAGCTCAATGCATTGACGCCTGGTGACGGGGCCAAGGTGTCGGCCCTGTTCAATTCGGGAGCCGAGGCGGTCGAGAACGCGGTCAAGATCGCCCGGCACGCCACCGGGCGCCAGGCCGTCGTCGTCTTCGACCACGCGTACCACGGCCGCACCAACCTGACCATGGCCCTCACGGCCAAGGACATGCCGTACAAGCACAAGTTCGGGCCGTTCGCCCCCGAGGTCTACCGGGTCCCGGTGTCGTACCCGCTGCGCGATCCCGACGGTATGTCGGGCCAGGATGCGGCGGACCGGGCCACGGCGCTGATCGAGACCCAGGTCGGCGCCGACAACGTCGCCTGCGTCGTGATCGAACCCATCCAGGGTGAGGGCGGATTCATCGTGCCCGCCCCCGGATTCCTCGAAGCGGTGGCCTCGTGGTGTGCCGGGCATGGAGTGCTGTTCGTCGCCGACGAGATCCAGACGGGTTTCTGCCGGACGGGGGACTGGTTCGCCTGCGAGCACGAGGGTGTGGTCCCCGATCTGGTGACGACGGCCAAGGGCATCGCCGGTGGCATGCCCCTGGCCGCGGTGACCGGGCGCGCCGAGATCATGAACGCCGTCCATGTGGGCGGTCTGGGGGGGACCTATGGCGGCAACCCGGTGGCCTGCAGCGCGGCGCTGGCCGCCATCGCCCTGATGCGCCACAGTGACCTGGCCGGATCGGCCCGGCGGATCGGTGATGTCATGCTCGACCGGCTGCGGGCTCTGCAGGCCGACCACGCCGCCATCGCCGATGTGCGGGGTCGGGGGGCCATGTGCGCCTTCGAGCTTGTGCAACCGGGGACGAAGAGACCCGATCCCGAGGTCACCGGGGCCATCGTCCGGGCCTGTCACGCCGCCGGCGTCGTCGTGCTCACCTGTGGCACCTTCGGCAACGTCATCCGGCTCCTGCCCCCATTGGTGATCGGCAGGGAGCTGCTGGTGGAAGGCCTCGACGTCCTGACCGAGGCCGTCGAGGCTTCGCTCGGCGCCGGGTAGTCCTGCAATCCCCCATGGGGTGGGTGGTTGGGTCTAGACACTGTGGTGTCACCGGTGAGGGGTCACCGGTTGATCAGCCCGGCCGGCATCGGAGCGGGAGGCAGTTCCCGCGTGGCGCGCGTCTGGGCACCGACAAAGGGGGAACGAGTCATGGCCCAGGTTGCCGACGCCGCCACCGCACCGGCCGAATCCGCTGACAGTCAGGATCTGGGACGGTTCGGCTACCGCCAGGAGCTACACCGCACTCTGGGCTTGTTCAGCTCCTTCGCCGCCGCCTTCAGCTACATCTCGCCCTCGACGGGTATCTTCACGCTCTTCTCTCTGGGGCTCATCACCGTCGGCGGCGTCTTCATCTGGAGCTGGCCCATCGTGGCCGCCGGCCAGTTCATCGTGGCCCTCAACTTCGCCGAGGTCTCCAGCCACTTCCCCGTGGCCGGCTCGGTCTTCCAGTGGACGAAGTACTTGGCCGGCCGGCGCTACGCCTGGTTCACGGGCTGGATCTACATCTTCGCCGGCATTCTGACCGTCACCGCCGTCGTGGTGACCTTGCCCCTCACGATCCTTCCCGCCTTCGACCTCATGGGTTGGCACGTGAACGCCGCCGCTCACGGTGACCAGATCTTGGTGGCGGCCATCACGCTCGTCGTGATCACCGTGCTCAACATCTACAGCGTCAAGGTGGTCTCGGTCATCAACAACACCGGTGTCTTCTTCGAGATCGTCGGCATGGTGATCTTCGCCATCATCATGTTGGCCGTGCACCGGCACCAGCCCATCTCGGTGGTGACCAACAGCGGCGGCATCCACGTCACGTTGCCGGCCTTCTTCGCGGCGATGTTCATGAGTCTGTTCGTCATCTACGGCTTCGACACCGCCTCGACGTTGGCGGAAGAGACCCACGACCCCCGCCGTCGAGCACCCCAGGCCGTCTTGATGTCGGTCGGGGGCGCCTTCATCATCGGCGGAATCTTCCTGCTGGCCCTGCTCATGGCCATTCCCAACCTCTCGTACGCCATGAAGAACAATTGGGGACCGGCTCAGATCATCGACTCGAACTTCGACAAGTTCTGGGCCACGGTGTATCTGCTCGTCGTCTCGGCGGCCATCTTTGTCTGTTGCATGGCCATCATGGCCGCCACGGTTCGCCTGTGCTTTGGCATGGCGCGCGATCATCGCTTGCCCGCCTCTCGCCACCTCGCCAAGGTCCACCCGACGTTGCGCACGCCGATCTGGTCGTGCATCGCGGTGGCCGTCGTCGCGGCGATTCCCATGATTAAGTACGCCGGCGCCGGGATCGTGGCGATCGCCGCGACCGCCATGATCTATCTCGCCTACTTCTTGGGCAACGGGGCCATCATGTACGCGAGGACCCGCGGCTGGCCCAAAGTGGATTCGCCCTTCAAGTTAGGACGTTGGGGAATACTGGTGAACGTGCTGGCGCTGGTGTGGGGCGGATCGATGTTGATCAACTTCGCCTGGCCGCGCGCCGCGAGTAATCCTGAGCCCTCACAGACTCTGGGCTCGCTCAGCCTCGGTATGCACTGGTTGAATCAGATCCCCATCCTCTACACGGTGCTCGGATTCGTGTTGATCATCGGCATCATCTACTACTACGCCGCCGCGCGGCGACACCCCGAGCCGATCCTGCCACCGGCCGAGACCGGGGCCTTCGTCATTCCCCGCGAGTCACTGCCGCCCGACGAGATCGGTCCTCAGTAGAGAGACGGCCCATTTCGCCGTACCGGTCAACGTGCGTAACTCGACGCTGATCGAGTCACCGCGAAGCGTCACGTCGAGTTGGCCATTTCCGTTCGAAACTCGAGTTTTAGGTCTTTGAGCACGTCGGTTCACTCGCCGTTCCGTTCTTGACGTTGCGGTTCGGCGAACCCCGCGGCGTCTCCAAGCTGGAATGGGTACCTTTGAACGTTGCCACGCAGGTCCACTTCCCGAAGGAAACCACTTCGGTAATGAGGCCCTGATGTCCGTGAGGGCCCTGTAGCTCGTGGTCGCAGTGGAACCATCCCTTGGGGTCACTGTCCTCGGCGTCGGGGTGACGCCACACAAACGCCTCCGCCACTCTGTATTGGGTGGGACTGTAGGGATGGTCGGCCTCGAGTTGAGCTTTCGTATAGTCGGTGGTCTGTTTCATAACACCGTGATTTGTACATCCCGGGTCTACCTCGGCTCCCGATGCCATGCCCTCTGCCGTCATCTCCGGATCGGGGGCGCCCGCCTTATCGACCAGTTCGAGTGTGATCGACCAGGTGATTTTTAGACCCGCTGACGCCGCGGACGAGTCGACAATAACTTCCGTGTAGTACTTGGTCTGGAATAGAACTTGCTGGAATTCTGCCGAAATCGGACTGATGTCAACTGGCGACTTCGAACCGGCTTGCGCGACGGTGCTCGGCACGAAGGCCGCCACGAGGCACATGGCAGCGATCACTGCCGTCATCCAGCTTCTCATTCCCTCAGTAGACCAGTGTTGACGACGAAAGTCAATGAATTGGCATGCGCGACGCCGGTGAACGCAGTGAAGAACCCACTTCGCGATTCGCGAGACTTGACCAGCTCTTCAATACCGGGTCGACGACCGGGCAAAGCGTCGCCGACCCGGCCTGGCATGAATGCCACCTAGCACCGGCGGCTACCCTCCATCTGAATCAGGCGAGAAGACGAAAGGGGGCTCCAACCTCGCTCTCGTCAACAAGCCAAGATTGTCAGAGTGCGAGGTGGAGCCGAAGTGCTTCATCGAGGTCACCCATCAAATCTTGAGGGACCTCTCCAATCGCGGGTCCTAGTCGTTCGACTGAGATTGACCTAACTTGCTCCGCCTGGGCCTTGGAGTCGAGCTCCAGCCCGGTCGAACTGGCAAGAAGCAGGACTTGAAATGGGTAGATGCGCGAGATGTTCGAAGCAACCGGCACGACCGTGATGACTCCCTTGCCAGTTCTCTCGGCGGCAACGTTCGCTCCATCGTTGCTGACTATGACGGCGGGGCGCCGCCTATTCGCCTCTCCACTCTTCGCGGGATCGAGGTTCACGAGGTGGATCTCACCTCGACGCATTAGTTAAACCCGTCCGGGGCAGTCTCATCCCAGAGTCTCTGATCCTCGCTGGACCACTCGGCCCACGCTGCCTCGTAGGCGGACCCGAGGCCCGTTGCCCTAAGCAGTCGGACCGCCTTGTGAAGCGCCGCTGAGCGAGAAGGGAGTCCCTTTTGGACTGCGTACGCGTCGAGGAAGACGACATCTTCATCAGGCAGGCTCATGCTGACTTTCATACTTCAATACTACCATGAGTAGGCGACTAGGGCGTCATTAATCGGCCACCCTCGATCGACTTGTCATTGGGGCCCGAGAAAAGCCGCCTCCGTCCTGGCCGGCTACGAAGTCGGGAGCCCTAGTTGCCTCAAGAACGGTCGCGCGATGGCCAGCTGTCCACGCGAAGGATTGAGTGCAAGGAACACCTTGAACTGACTCTTCGCGAGGGCTCGGTTGTCGCGGGTCGAGTCGGCGACGATCGCGTAGTACAGACGCGGCGCGGGGTTTCGCGGGGCGAAGTCAATGGCCTCTCGAAGATCCTTCACGCCGAGTTTCACCAGCGCCGCGTTCACGTCCGAGCTGCCCGCCGAGAAGTCCAGCCACCCGCTCTGGGTGAGGGCGGGCACGTTCTTGGGACTGAGGATGAGCACCTGTTGGTAGGCGCTGAGAGCCGCGACGACGTTACCGTTGGCGATGTCGGCTTCGGCTTCGCTGAGTAACTGGGTGACGTGCTGGGCCCGCCCCAACGAGACCGAGCCGGTGATCGAATTGCCCGGCTGACGCGGTGAGAGCGAGTTCCAGAGCAGCAACGAGGCCGCGACGAAGAAACAGAGGAGCGCAACGAGCAACATCCAGCGCCGCCGTCTCCGAGTCGTTGGCCGCGAGGGAATCTCCGTCGCCAACTCACCCAGTTCGCGGCGCGCGGCGTCGAGCGCCACAAGTTCACGTGCCTCAATCAAAGCCGCTTCGGAGGAACTCAGTTCGCCCTTGGCCAACTCTCGTCGCACGTCAGTGAGCGAAGCCTCTCGTAGCGCGATCTCGTCGCGAATCTGCTGGGCACTTCGCGTCAACGTCGCCTCGCCAGGCGAAGGGCACTCGCGACGAGTAAGACGAAAACCAGGAGCGGCACGATCCACAACAACACGCCCAGGCCCGAGGTCGGAGGACTCAGCAGGATCGACGTGCCGTAGACGGACTCGAGCGACGTCAGGATCTGGTTATCGGACTGGCCTTCGTGGACCTTGGCCGCAATCTCGTGGCGAACGGCGAGGGCCGAGGTGGCATTACTCTCGCCCACCGAGAGATCGTCGCACGAGGGACAGCGCACGAGGGACTCCAAGTGGGTGATACGCGCACTCGCACTCGAGCCCTGAGGACTGAGCACGATCGCTAGGGCCGCGACCGCGAGCAGCGCCACACACCACAGAGAGAACGATCGAAGCAGTTTCACGACTTCACCTGGGCGACGACTTCTCTTAGCTGCTTGGTGCTGACAGGACCGAGCAGGGTGACCTCGACGACGCCCTTCGCGTTCAGCACGAAAGTCGTCGGCGGTGAGGTCACGCCGAAGCGATTGGCAATCACGCCGCCGACATCGACAATCGAGGGATAGAGCGATCCGTAGTGAGCGGCGAAGGCGTTTGCGGCACCGACCGTGTCGTCAAAGACCACGCCCACCACGTCAACGCCCTGGTTCCTCTCTTGCCAGGCGAAGGTGGACAGGTCGGGCGCTTCCACCTGACAGGGCCCGCACCACGAGGCCCAGAAGTTCACGACGACCACCTTCCCGTCGAACGACGCGAGCGACGCGGTGGGGGTACCGGAGAGCCCGAGAAGCGTACGGGTGGCGTCGGGCGCGAGGGGATGCTGGCCGTGGTGAAGCGCTTCGTCGAGCGTGCGGCTCGCCGACTGATGAGATATGCCGTAGATCAGCAGCCCGATCAGGCAGGCGCCGAGCAGCGAGACGAAGATTGGCAGCAGGCGGCGGCTCACGGCCTTCAAGGGTAGAGCCACGCCACTCATACGAGCTGACCTAAGCCGCGTAATATCTGGCCAGCGCGCGGTGGTAGCTCAGTTGGTAGAGCGTCGGCTTCCCAAGCCGAAGGTCGCGGGTTCGACCCCCGTC
>PKWD01000135.1 GCA_003131945.1 Acidimicrobiaceae bacterium | reverse complement strand
TCATGCAGCTTGGCATTGAGCAGCACCGCGCTGCTCAAATCCGTGCCGAAGGGTTTTTCCATGATGACGCGCGATCGATCAACAATATCGGCCTCGCCCAGCAGCTTGACGGCCGCGAGGGCTGCGCTGGGCGGGATGCTCAGGTAGTGCAGTCGACGAGGCTGGCCGCCTAGCTCGGCCTCGGCGTGCTCCACGGTCTTGGCCAGGCCGGCAGGCCCGGCCGAGCTCGGCACGTAGCTGATGCGGTCGCGGAACCGGTGCCAGTGGTTCTCGGCCACCTCACCGCGGGCGAACTCATCACAGGCCGAGCGGGCCAGGAGCTGGTACTGGTAGTCGTCGAGCTCCTCGAGCGAGGTGGCCACGATCCTGCAGTCCGGGAGCAGCCCGGCCCGCGACAGATGGAAGAGGCCGGGCAGGAGCTTGCGCCGGGCCAGATCGCCGGTGGCCCCGAACAGCACGATCACGTGCGGCGGGACCGGGGGGTGGTCGTGGTGGGCCGGGGAAGGGGCGTGATTGGTGCCGGCCTCGGAGTCGGTCGGCATGCGGGTCTCGAACCGACCGGGGACCTCGTGGGCGACAGTCACGCCGCGGCGCTTCCTCGTGCGGATGTTGCCACTGCCGTTGGTCGGTTCCATGGTCTCCCCGGTTCAGGTCCGCCGATGGGCACGCGGCCCCTCGGCTGTTCCTTGAACCGACCCGTCCCGGGATCTCCCGCCAGTGCAAACGGGGGATCCCGGGATCGCTGGGCCGTACCCAATTCCTCAACGGTTCAAGTTACGGACACTTCGTTTCCACAAGATTGCGGCGGTAAATGCATCGTGTGAACGGGGCCCGAGCTTGAACGAAATAGCTGCGGTCAGGCTGACCTGGGTCTCTCACCGGCGGTGAGCAAGGTCCCGATGGGCACGATTTTACCGGTCCGGAGCCTCGAACCGTGCGGGCCGGAGATCGCCACGAGCGAGGGTAAGAGGCGGACCTCGGAGCCGGTCACCGTCGGGTCCCGGCCGCTCAGGAGGTCAGCGAGGGTCGGACCGGTCGAGATTCCAGTGTCGGCTCACCGAGCTGATCCACCCGCCGGAGTGGTCAGGGACCAGACTGAAACGGCTGATCATGCGTTGTCCGCCTTCATGGTCCCGGTAGAGAAGGTCGACCATCATGGCCCGCGGCTCGGTGATGGCATCGGTGGCGGCGGCGAAGAGCGGATCCTCGTTGTCCCGAAAGGTCCCCTGCCAGAAGCCGAAATCTCCGGCCGGGACATAGAGGTCGCGGGTGAGGCGTCGAAAATCCTCGGGCTGACGATGATCACGAAGGGACTCACCGCTCAGACGCTCGGGGTAGAAGTCCCACCGGTCGAGCACGGCCAGCCCACTCCCGACATTCTTCAGGGCCATGGCGAGATAGATGGCCTCGTCCGTTGCCTCGGCCACCGCCCGACCACCAGGGACGCGCACCCAGTGGTCGTCTTGGAACCCGACCTTCTCCTGCGGGTCCTCGAAGCGGGAGGGGACGAGCACCGGTCGGATGCTGTCGAGCAGGGCCCGCTCGGTGGCCCGAGCGGCGCGGTTGGACGAGCGAACGGCGACAAATGTGGCTGCCGCCAGGACCAGCGTGCCGACCGCGGTCGCCAGGGAGGCGGCGATCCCCCAGTTGTTCTCCACGGTGGCGATTCTATGGATCGTGGTGACCGGTGAGGGGAAGCGGGGGCCGGCGACCGGTCGTGGCGACAACGGAGGTGCTCAGAGCGGTGGGTACACTTCGAGACGGTGGCGATGAACGATGCCGAGTCGACCGGCCGGGGTGTCGACCATCGGGTGGTGGCGCGTCGCGTCCTCATCCGCTACCGGGTGATGGCGTACACGACGGCCGTTCTTCTCATCGTGCTGGTGTTCGTGGGAATCCCGCTCCAGGTCTTCGCCGGGCAGCCTGACGTCGTCAAAGTGGTCGGCACCCTTCATGGGTATCTGTATCTTGTCTATCTCTGGGTCGCACTCGACCTGACGCGCAAGCTTCGTGTCCCGCTCGGCCCGATGCTGCTCGTCCTGCTCGCCGGGACGGTCCCCTTCTGCGCCTTCGTGGCCGAACGGTGGCTGACGAGGCGCTATGAGCGGTCGGCGGGCCCGGCGCCCGACGTCGCCGTCGTCGACCAGACCGGGCGGTGACCGCGCCCACCCGGCGTCTGCCCGTCGATCGCCGCTGGACCAGTCGGCGGGCGCTCCTCTGTCACGCCGTGCTCGTCGTCTGGGTGCCCGGGTGCACGCTGGCCACATGGTGGCAGGTCAATATCGCTCGGTCGGGGGACTCACTGGGTTGGATCTACTCGGTCATGTGGCCCTGCTTCGCCGTCTTCGCCACCGTCTTGTGGTGGAACCTCATCCACGATGATCCCGACACCGTCGGGGCCCGGGGCCTGCGACGACTCCAACAGCAGGCGGAGGCCACGCCGCACGAGGATGAGGCCGCACCTGACGACGCCATCGCCCGGGCCGAGGCGGAGGATGCCGAACTCGCCGACTACAACGCCTATCTGGCCGAGCTCCGGCGCGGGCCTGACTCGAAGACCTGGCGACGCCGTTAACGCCGGCCAGACCACCCTCGTCAAGGCGATCGTCCACGGACGAGGTCAGCCACGGTGAAAGCGGTCAACGTGCTCTGGATGTGATCGTCGAGCGCCCGCCAGAAGTCGTTCACCAGCTCGGCCGCTCGATCGTTCAGCGCCGGGGTCGACGAACGGGGCCGG
The DNA here is from genome assembly GCA_003131945.1 of Acidimicrobiaceae bacterium. The sequence goes on along the minus strand of PKWD01000135.1, from coordinate 4,764 downwards.
AGAGGAGCCCCGATATTCGGGAGCGCCGACGAACGTTCGTCGCCGCTTGCTGTGGCGGCGATCACGACGTTGAGGGCGATCCTGCCAGGTGGGCGGCTGAGGCGAAAGCCTCCCTGCCATCCGGGCCGGGACTCAACTATCCCCGCAGCCCTGAGCCTTTGCAGCACGCTGGCCAGCATCTTGGGGCTCATGCCGAAGTGGTCTGCCATCGCTCTGGTGGTCAGGTAATCGCCCTCGTGCACGGAGAGTAGAAGGACCGATTTGAGGGCGTAGTCAGCTCGCTCGGTGACTCGCAGTGGGGCCGCCACCCGACGGTTTGCCACGTCAGGCCCGTCGATCCTGGCAGCGGCGCCTCATCACTGTATACTAGGAGATCTAGTAGTAATAGAGACATACTAGTAGTTCTCCGTCTTCCATTCGATGAAATGCCTGGTGAGAAGCCGTGTCGATCTGAAGGCGCACGCGGGTTGTGGAAAAAGTCCTTGACTATTCCCTGTAATACGATAGAAATAGTCGTTAATAGGAGCAACCACTCGTTGTGGGCAAGCCATGACGGCGGCAGATGTGTCGCCGGACGGCTCTGACAGAAAGGCAAGCGCGTGCGAATCACCCGTAGGCGGAGGCGCGAGGCCCTACTCGCCATATCGACAATGGGGGCAGTCGCGATGGCGCTCGCCTTCGCCGGTCCGGCCGGAGCGACGGTGGTGCCGGCCGCCAACAACATCATCATCGGCTCCGGCGGTAACACGCCGTACGCCGCCGTCAGTGGCATCGCCAGCGTTTTCAACCAGTCCCAGGGCTGCAATATCCTCGTGCCCAAGGGTCAGACCCAGCCGTATGACTTCAGCTGCCCCTCGGGCGGTTCGCTGCCGGCCGGAAACCCGCCGACCGGCTACGGCTTGCCGTCTGTGGGATCCGCCTACTCGGAGAATCCCCTGAACGACGTGGCCGCCATCGAGCCGAGCATCAACTCGAGCGCCGGCATCACCCAGCTCGAGAACCAGGGCTCGCACACGACGAGCACGGCGGCGATGAACTTCGCCTCCTCGGCCAACGCGGCCAAGAGCACCGACGACAGTGGTCTCAACTACGTCGCTTATGCCGCCGGTGCCGTCGACTACGTGGTGTTCACCAAGGTGGGCTCGAAGAAGACGGCCGCCGCTTCGCTCAAGAACGGCCTGACCCAGGCGCAGTTGCAGGGCATCTGGAGCGGGGCCGACAAGTGCTGGGGCGATGTCGGTGTGACGGGCAAGCTGGCCCAGCAGCTGATCGACCCCTACAGTGTCCTCACCTCGTCGGCCATCACGTCGACGTGGGACGCCTACCTGGCTCCCGACAACTCGGAAACCTACGTCGACGCCCAGACGACCTGGCCACCGAGCCCGCTGCCCAAGTGCCTCAACGGCAAGACGGCGACGTACTCGGGCCCGCACTTCACCAACTACGGCACGACGCACACCATTCAACAGAACGAGCTGTCGGCCATCACGGCCAACAGTGACGAGGCCAACGCCATCGACTTCATCTCCTACGGCCGTGACCTTCAGCAGTCCAAGTCAAAGTCGTTCGCCGGCAGCGCCCTGGGGTCGATCACCAGCGGGAGTAGCAAGATCTCTCCCACTGAGACAACNNCGGAACCTGGCCCATCGTGCAGTTCCTGTACAACGTGTACTCGGACGGCACCAATGCCAATATCCCAACGGCGACGAACGCCACCCTGAACTTCGCCAGTGAGAACGGGTTCATCTGCAAGCCAAACACCATCGACGGAAAGGCCACCGCAGGCACATCCGACCAGATCGTGGACCCGGTCACCGGCGCCACGTACCGCAGTGAGATCGAATCGGCCATCACGGCCTCTGGCTTCTATCCGCTCGACGGACTAAACGAAAACTTTCCGTTTGCCGAGGAAGGTGCCGCTGTCACCAGCCCGGCGTCGTCGATCTCGAGCTTCACCTCGTCGAACTACTACCAGTACGACACGCTCCCGACCAACGGCAGCCATCAGCCATTGGGCTACTGCCTGGTGACGACGTCTGACGCCAACACCAACCATTGAGTTCGGAACACCGATAGTTACCAAGCACAGCAGCCGAGGACCGCTCCCCTCCTTCGACGAGAGGAGCGGTCCTCGGCAGTTCCGCGGCGGCACCGTCCGTCGGGGGGCAATTGACGACGTCTGAGGGGACGGTTACGTCGTGAGTGTCACGAACGGTTCTGCATCGCAGGTTGTCGGGGTTGTGCCGCTGCCGCGTTCTGTACCCACGCAGATCAGCAGATCTGACCGTGTGTACCGGGGCGGGGCCAAGGCTATCGGCCTGTCCACCTTGCTTGTGCTCGTTCTGATCGGCGTATTCCTGCTGATCAAGGGATATCCGGCTTTGCGGTCCCAGGGCCTCGGCTTCCTGACGAACACGGGGTGGCAGACGCACCCCACAGCGCACGGACCGCCGGTCTTCGGGGTGCGCACCGCGCTCATCGGGACCGTCGTCGTCTCGCTGCTGGCGCTCGTGATCGCTCTGCCCGTTTCGCTCGGCTCGGCCCTCTTCATCAGTGAATACGCTCCGCCGTGGATGAAGAGCCCGGCCACCGCCCTGGTGGACCTCTTGGCCGCCGTGCCGAGCATCATCTACGGGCTGTGGGGCTTCGCCTATCTCTCCGGTCATATGACCGGTCTGGCCCGGTGGTTGTCGGTCCATCTGGCCTTCATCCCGATCTTCCACACCACCACCCCGCTCTACACCTCATCGCAGTTCATCGCCGGCACTGTGGTCGGTCTCATGGTCGTTCCCATCATCACGTCCATCGCCCGCGAGGTGTTCTCACTGGCGCCGTTGGCCGAACGTGAGGCGGCCATGGCCCTGGGCGCCAGCCGGGCCACCGTGATCCGCCGGGTCGTTCTGCCCTTCGGCCGCGGCGGCCTGATCGGGGCCGTCATGCTCGGGCTCGGCCGGGCCATGGGCGAGACCATCGCCGTGGCCATCATTCTCAGCCTGAGCTTTAGCAACCCCGCCCACATCCTGCAGTCCGGCGGTACCACCATCGCCTCCCTCATCGCCATCGAGAACGGCTCGGGCGGCAAAACCCTCGGGTTGGCGGCGCTCATGGCTGCCGGATTGGTCCTCTTCATCTTCACGTTGCTGGTGAACCTGGCCGCCTCCCGGGTCGTGAACCGGTCGCGTAGCGCGGCGGCGGTCGAGCTGTGACCGACACGACCTTGCTGGCGCCGCCCCCCATTCCGGTTCCCGAGCCCGAGGAGCCGGCGGCCCCGCCTGTCCCGAGGCGATCGCGCGATCTGCGGACGGAAGATGTCGGAGTGTTGATCGGCTCGGCTCTGGCCGCGGTGGCGGCTGTGTGGCTGGTCTTCTACCAGCTCACCCTGCTGTCCGGTGCCTTCGGCTTCGTGGTCTGCACCGTGGCCCTGTTCCTCGTCCTGTACTGGTCGGTGAACCTCCAGCTGCACGGTCGGCTCGTGGCCAGCGACCGCCTGTTGTCGGTGGCTGTCGGGTTGGGTGCGATGTCGCTGGCCATTCCGCTGGCCTTCATGATGGGGTTCCTCGTGGTCAAGGGCTGGCACCTGCTCAGTGCCCACCTCTTCGTCGAGGATCTCAAAGGGGTGCCGGTCATCCCCGTTGCGGGGGTCAACAAGACGGGGGGACTGGCCCACGCCATCGTGGGGACCCTCGAGCAGGTGGGCATCGCCGCCCTGTTCGGCGTGCCCGCCGGGGTGATGACGGCGGTATTCCTGCACGAGGTCGGAGGCCGGTTCACGAGGACGGTGCGCACGGTGGTGACGGCCATGAGCGGGCTCCCCTCCATCATGGCCGGACTCTTCATTTACACCATCTGGGTCATCGGGATCAGCCGGCACATCCCCTTCGTCCAGAGCTACTCCGGACTGGCGGGGGCNNTTGCCCTGGCCATCCTGCTCGTGCCGTCCATCACCCGTACCACCGAGGAGGTCCTGAAGGTCGTTCCCGGGGGACTGCGCGAGGCGTCGATGGCCCTTGGTGCCCCGCAGTGGCGGACGGTGTGGTCGGTGGTGCTCCCCACGGCACGTACCGGCATTCTGACCGCCGTGGTGCTGGGTATCGCCCGGGCGGTGGGGGAGACAGCGCCTCTGCTGTTCACCATCTTCGGCAACACGGTGATGAACGCCGACCCCCTGCACGGACCCCAGGAGTCCCTGCCTCTGTTCATCTGGTCCAACGTCAAGAGCTCGTACCCGGCTCGGATCAACCTCGCCTATACGGCCGCTTTGGTGCTTGTCATCATCGTCCTCTTTCTGTTCACCTTGGCGCGTGTGCTGGGTGGTACCCGAGGTACCGGACGTGTCCGCTCATCAAAGAAACGGCAGGTGGCGACGTGAGCAATCCAGGGGGCTGGCCGACAGGTGGCACGACCATGGACGGGGCGCCCGTCGTGGCGCCGCCGTCGGTCCATCAGCCCAGCACCATGGTGCCGACCGCACCGGGGCTCCAGTCCGAGCGCGCCGCCCGGTTGGAGGCCCACGGAATCTGTGCCTGGTTCGGGGGTCGCCTCGTGCTCGACCGAGTGTCGTTGTTGATGGAGAGATCGGTCGTCACCGCCCTCATCGGACCGTCTGGATGTGGGAAATCGACGTTCCTGCGCATCCTCAACCGGATGCACGAGGCCGTTCCCGGTGCCCAGTTCGCCGGATCGGTGGAACTCGACGGGGTGGACATCTACAGCCCCGACCAGCGGGCCACGGCCACCAGGTTCCGCATCGGCATGGTCTTCCAG
>PKWD01000460.1:12731-13258 GCA_003131945.1 Acidimicrobiaceae bacterium | reverse complement strand
TCTTCGGCGACAAGTACGGCGAACGGGTGCGGGTGGTGCGGGCCGGATCCCGGTCTACCGAGCTGTGCGGAGGGACGCACGTGGGTGCCCTGGGCATGATCGGACCTGTCACCATCGTGTCGGAGGGCTCCATCGGGTCCAATACCCGCCGCCTGGAAGCGGTGACCGGCGCCGGATCGCTCACCCTGGTCGAAGACCGTTCGCGTGTCCTGGCCGACGCCGCCCGGCTGTTGCGGGTGGAGCCCGACGGCGTGGTGGAGGCGCTCGAACGCCTGCTCGAGCGCCAACGGCAGACCGACAAGGAGCTCCAGGGCCTGCGGGGGGCGTCGCTCGACACCCAGGCCGCCCAGCTGGCGTCGGGGGCGGAGAACGGATCGGTGGTGGCCCGGGTCGACAATCGGGCCGCCGACGAGCTGCGTGACCTGGTCCAGGCCATCCGCCGCCATGGCCCGGACGTGGCCGTGGTGGCGGGCACGCCCGACGGGACCAAGGTGGCGCTGGCGGTGGCCGCCGGCGGGGCGGTCGAC
>PKWD01000460.1:0-12671 GCA_003131945.1 Acidimicrobiaceae bacterium | reverse complement strand
GCCATCGATCTCGGCGAACGTCGTATCGGCGTGGCCGTGTCGGACAGCTCGGGGATGCTGGCCTCACCGCGCTGCACGGTCGAGCGCTCGGGCGATCCCGAGGCCGACCGGGCCTCGGTGGTGGCCGTGGTGCTCGAAGCCGAAGCGGGGCACCTCGTGGTGGGGCTGCCACTCAGCCTCGACGGCCGNNTTCAGATCCCGAGATTCATCTGGCCGCCGGCGCCGGGCGGCCGTGGCGGCCGAAGCCGAAGCGACGGCCCTGCGGGTACTGCTCGCTCCGGAGGGGATCGCCGTGGAGACCTTCGACGAGCGCCTGACGACGGTGAGCGCCGAGCGGTCCCTGGCCGCCGGGGGCAAGAACGCCAAGGCCCGGCGCACGGTGGTCGACCAGGCCGCCGCCGCCGTGCTCCTGCAGGCGTGGCTCGACGCCCGGCGAACCTCGCGGTGAGGGCGTGACGCCGGCGCACCGGCGCGCCGGAGAGCCAGTCGCCGGTCACCGCCGATCCCGTCACCGGTTGCGCCGGGCGCTCGCGGTGTTCGCCGTGGTGGTGGTCGGCGCCGTCATCTGGGGTCTCGTCTGGTACGAGGGTCAGGTGAGCGAGGGCCCGGCCGGGCCGGCGGTGATCGTGGACGTGCCCGCCGGCTCGTCGGTGTCGGCCGTGACGGCCACTCTGGCGCGACAGAAGGTGGTGGGCAGCGGGTTGGCCTTCCGGATCTATCTGACCCTGCACGGGACGCCGACGGTGCAACCGGGCCGTTATCAGTTGCGGAGCCGTCAGTCCTTCGGCGTCGTGCGCGACAGGCTGGCCGAGGGCCCGAACGTCTTCGCCGTGACGGTGTTGGCCGGCACCACCGAGGCCGAGACGGCGGACGACATCGCCGCCGACGTGCCGCGCTTCAGCGGCGCCTCGCTTCATGGCGCCCTGGCATCGGAGGCGCACCTTTCCCCGTGGATAGCCCCGGGTACGGACAATCTCGACGGGCTCCTCGGGACGGGGACGTACATCGTGGTACCGGGGGAGACCGACACCGATCTTGTCGGGAAGATGATCGACCGCTTCGACGCCGAGGCCACGGCTATGGATCTGGCCGGCGCCGCGTCGGCCGCCGGTGTCACGCCCTACCAGGCCGTCACGGTGGCGTCGATCGTGCAGAAGGAGGCCATCTCTCCGGGGGACAGCGCGGCGGCGACGGCCCACAACGCGGGGCCGGTGGCGCGGGTGATCTACAACCGCCTGGCCCGGGGCACGCCGTTGCAGATGGACTCCACCGTCCTCTACGCCCTCGGGCGCGACGGTGGTCCGGTGACACCGGCCGACTTGGCTGTTCGCACCCCGTACAACACGTATCTCAATACCGGTCTCACTCCCACTCCCATCTGCTTCCCCTCGACCACCGCCCTGGCCGCCGCCCTTCATCCCCCGGCGGGGAACTGGCTCTACTTCGAACTGACGTCACGCGACGGGACGGAGACCTTCTCCGACACCTTCGCCGGACAGCAGGCGGCCGAACAACTGGCCAAGAACCGGGGGCTTCCGTGACGGTGACCGGTCCCGGGTCACCGTCACCGTCAGCGCGTCGTTCGCCGGGGTGGCCCTCGGCGGCGTCGTCGCTCGTCGCTGTGATCGGCGATCCGGTGAGGCACTCGTTGTCGCCGCTGCTGCACAACGCCGCCTTCGACGCCCTCGGCCTCGATTGGGTGTCGGTGGCCTTCGCCGTCCCTGCCGGAGCGGTGGCCGGCGCCCTGGCCGGCATGCGGGCCCTGGGCATCGTGGGACTGTCGGTGACGATGCCCCACAAAGGCGACGCCGCCGTGGCGGTGGACGAACTCACGCCGGTGGCACGACGGCTCGGTGTCGTGAATTGCATCACGCAGCGCGGTGGCCGACTGGTGGGGGACTCGACCGACGGAGCCGGATTCGTCGAGGCCCTGCGCCGCGGTGGCGCCTTCGATCCGGCGGGCCGCCGATGTGTGGTCGTCGGCGCCGGCGGNNCAAACGGTCTCGCTGCCCTTCGCGGATCGGTCCGCGGCCAGGCGGCTGCTGGGCGCGCGCCTGCTGCGGATATTCGCGGGCACGGCAAGCGGGCTCAATCTGGCGCGGGCCGTGGTGCTGGCCTTGGCCGAGGCCGGGGCCGACGAGGTGGTCGTCGTCAACCGGTCCCCGGACCACGCCCGGGGGGCCGCCGCCCTGGCCGGTGCGAACGGGCGGGTGGGCACCGCCGCCGACATCTCCCAGGCCGAGCTCGTCGTGCAGGCCACACCGGTGGGGATGGACGGCACCGCCGGGGGTGCGGCCACGGCGTTCGACCCCGACCTCGTCCACGGCGGCCAGATGGTGGCCGATCTCGTCTACCACCCGATGGTGACGCCGCTCCTGGCCGCCGCCCACGAGCGCGGCGCGCGGACCGTGGGCGGACTGGGCATGCTCGTGCACCAGGCCGCGGTGGCCATTGGGCACTGGACAGGTCTGCCGGCGCCGGTCGAGGCCATGTGGGAAGCGGCGGAGAAACGTTCAGCTCAGACCGGTGGGTAGCGGGGGACACCCACCGGTCTGAACTGGAACGAACAGGGAAGGCCAAGGAGTGAGGGTGTCTCGGGGAGCAGAGCCGAGCAAGCCGATGAGAACTCCGTGACCACGGGGACACAGCCGGAAGTACGGAGGCCACCTTCCCGTTATCTCTGGGCAGCACCAGGCTGCCCCGTTGCCTACAACCACTCTGAATGATTATCCGCCTGGGTCCTGCCGTAAACGCCGATACCACCTGGAAACAGCTACGTGATTCCACGCCGTCATTTCTTCACGTTGAGCGGCGCTTCGGGCGTGATCTGGAGCGGGAATCCCTGCAGAGGCATGCTGAGCGAGACGTCCACCTTGTCTGCTTCTCCTCGTGGACGGACGCCGGTTGACCATGATGTGTATCGGGCGCCGCCCGCCGCGCGTCGCGTCCAAAGATGCCCGTTCCACGCGCACACAGATCGTCGCCCTGTCCTGAGTCAGGTGCCGGCGCCATCGCGGCCCGGTGGGGCAACGTGCTGGAGCCATGCCGTGTGTTCTTCAGGTGTGGTGGACAGCACCCCCCCCTCCCGGGGCGACGGCAGTTAAGGGACTGGCGGGGAGAACACCCCAAGCACGTGGAGCCGGCGAGCGATCTCTTCGCGCATGGCGCGGGCCACGCGTTCTCGATCAGTTATGGGTGACTTGATCGAGACCCGGATCGTCATCGTGTTGGCGTCGGACGCCACGACGCCCCCTACTCGGGGCGGCGCCAGACACGAGGCGGCGTAACGCGCGTCATCGGCGACGGCCATGGCGGCGTCGGACACGGCGCCGAGAACGTCGTCGATGTCGGCTGTGGCCGGCACGGCGACATCGACCAAGGCTTCGGCCCAGCCGCGCGACGTGTTGGCCAACGTGCGGATGTCACCGTTGGGGACGAACCAGACGGTGCCGTCGGCGCCCCGCAGACGCGTGACGCGCAGGCTTAGGTCCTCGACCGTGCCCGAGGTCGTGCCGACAGTCAGGGTGTCGCCGATGTCGAACTGGTCCTCGATGATCAGCAGGAATCCGGCCAATAGGTCGCGCACCAAGGTCTGGGCGCCGAAGCCGATGGTGGCGCCCACCACGGTGGCTCCGGCCAGAAGCGGCGTCAGGTTGATGCCGATCGTGCCCAGGGCCACGAAGAAGGCGATGACGCCGATGACGACCCGCCAGATGTTGGCCACCATGGCCGTGATGGTCACGGCCCGGGCCGCCGCCCGGGGAGAATCGGTCCGCCCGGCGGCCCGGCGGGCCACGGCGCCGATCCAGCGCCGGATGAGCCGGCTGCCGAACCAACCCACGGCCGCCGCCCCCAGGAAGATGACGACCACGGTGACGGGCTCCACGACGACCTGCTGGAGGTGTCGGGCCGTGGCGTGATCGACCCCGATCCAGGTCAACAGGTCATAGAGCCAGCCCGACGTGGCCAGAACCGGTGCAGTGGCGGGGAGGGACACGACCGGTATTCTTGTCGCTCGGAGCCCCTTGGTGAGCACCCTTTCTCCCCACCGTCCGTCCCCCGGTCGGCCCCTGGTCCTCCGCGTCGACGCCGCGTTGGTGATGACCACGCTCATCGTCGCCGCTGTCGGCGTCGTTATCGTGTACTCCTCGACGCGCTCCAAGCTTCTGCTCGAGGGCGTGAGTCCGCACTACTACCTGAATCGGCAAGCGGCGTTCGTGATCGTGGGCACTCTCGCCATGGTGGCGTTGGCCGCTCTCGACTACCGCTGGTTGGAGCACGCCAGTGCCGTGCTCTACGTGGGGATCGTTCTCGCTCTGCTCGCCATGTTCACGCCCATCGGGTCCAGCGCGCTCGGAGCCACCCGGTGGATCCAGGTGGGTTCCATCATCCAGATCCAACCCTCCTCGTTCGCCACCCCCGTTCTCATCGTGACGGTGGCCACCTTCTGCGCCCGGCGCCCCGAAGGTCTGAACGGACGCGACCTGGTGAAGGTCCTGGCCCTGGCGGCCGTGCCCATTCTCCTCGTGGTGAAGCAACCGGACCTGGCCAGTGGCATCGTGTTGTGCATCGTGCTTCTCGTCATGCTGGTGGTGGCCGGCATCCCCAACCGCTTTCTCGTCCTGCTCCTGGTGGGCGCCGTCGTCGGGGCCGTGGCCATCGTGCACTTGGGCCTGCTCAAGTCCTACGAGGTGAATCGGCTCACCAGTTTCCTGCACCCGAGCAAGGATCTGCAGGGCAGCAACTACAACCCTCACCAGTCGGTGGCCGCCATCGCATCCGGAGGCCCTTTGGGCAAGGGTCTCTTCCACGGTCCGCAGACGAACCTGCAGTACGTACCCGAGCAACAGACGGACTTCATCTTCTCGGCGGTAGGCGAACAGCTCGGCTTCGTGGGATCGGTCAGTGTCCTTCTATTGCTCGGGTTGGTGTCGTGGCGGCTCCTGCGTGCCGCCCAGACATCGCACGACGCCTTCGGTCGTCTCCTGGCCGTGGGCTGCTTCATCTTCATCGCCTTCAGCGCCTTCGAGAACGCCGGCATGGCCATGGGGATCATGCCGGTGGCCGGCATACCGCTGCCGTTCCTGAGCTACGGCGGGTCGGCCACCGTGGCCTTCTTCTGCGCTGTGGGCATCGGTCTATCGGTGCAGCTCCGGCGCGCACGATGACCGATATCGGTTCTGGCCTCGGCGACGATCCCGCCAGACCGGGTCTCGATCCCGCCACATGGCGGCTGGCCGTGGTGGCCGGGGTGCGCATGGAACTGCCCGGTGAGTACCCCGAGGTCCTGGTGCACGAGGCGGTGGCGCCCTGGCGCGAGCTGGCCATTCCGGTGGGGATGGCCGACGGCAACGCCATCGCCTACGCCTGGCGGTCACTGTCGACACCCCGACCGCTCACCCACGCTCTTTTCACCGACGTCCTCGAGCGCCACGAGGTGCGGCTCGAGGCCGTCCGGATCACCGCCCGACGGGGCCGCAGTTACTTCGCCGAGCTCGACACCACGGGCCCCCGGGGCCGCCAGATCATTCCCTGTCGGCCATCGGACGCCTTCGCCCTCGTGCTGCGCCAGCGCATGCCCACTCCGGTTCTCGTGGCCGACTGGGTTTTCGACCCCGAGGAACAGGACATCGAGACCCCCGCCTCGGGTGCGGACTCTGCCGATGACGATGCCGGCGATGGTGATGCGGCCATGAGGAATGCGGCGGTGCGTGATGCGGCCGTGAGTGATGGTGCATCCTCGAGTGTCGACACGACAGAGAAGGGTTCGGCGCCGGGCCCCGTCGCCGGGACTCAACCGACACAGACACCGGGGGCCGATCCCGGGCCGTCCCAGACGTCGCCCGATCAGCTGCCCACGGACGTGGCCACCACCGACGGGCCGGTGGCTACTTAGCCCGACGGGCCGCCCGTGGCCGGTGTGATCACCGGTGTCGCCGTAGCCAGAGAGGCCACGATGGCGCGTTCGCCTTCGTCCGATGTGCGCATGAGAAGGGCGATGAGGATGTAGTTGGCCACGAGAGACGATCCGCCGTAGGCCATGAAGGGCAGGGTGAGGCCGGTAAAGGGGAGCAGACCCACGATCCCGGCCATGATGAAGAACGCCTGCATGCCGACGATGACGGTGAGCCCGGCGGCGAGCAGCTTGGCGAACTCCGAGCGGGCGGTCTGGGCGATGCGCAGGCCGGCGCCGAGGATGAGCGTGAAGGCGAACACGATGACGGTGGTCCCGAGCAGCCCCATCTCGGTGCCGAAGGCAGCGAAGATATAGTCGGAGTTGACTTCGGGAATTATCGGATGGAGGGAGTTCCCGAGCAGCCCGAAGCCGAGTCCGGTGCCGGTGAGACCACCGGTGCCCAGTCCGAAGAGACCCTGCACGTACTGGGCCGATCCCCCGATGATGTTGACGCGGCTCCAGGGATGGAGCCAGTTCTCCACCCGCCCGTCGACCTGGGAGAACAGGTGGCTGGCCACCAAAGCCCCCACGGCGAACAAGACAAGTCCGATGACGACATACACGCCGCGACCGGTGGCCAGCCACAGCATGGCGATGAAGAGCACGAAGATGAGCAGAGCGAATCCGATGTCGTCCTCGGCGCCGAGCACGAGCATGGCGAAGGCCCAGGCCACCACGATGGGTCCGAGGGGCCGGGGGTCGAGCACCAGGCGGTTGCCGACTCGATAGGTGGCAACCGACAAGAGCTCGCGCTTCTCGGCGAAGTACGAGGCGAAGAAGACGCACAGCGCCAGCTTGGCCAGCTCCACCGGCTGTCCGGTGATGGGCCCGATGTGTATCCAGAGCTTCACTTTGCTGTCACCGGCGCTGATGGGTGCTCCCAAGTGGGGAACGAGCGGCGACAGCATGAGGAGCACGGCGGCCAGGAGCAGCAGATAGCGGTAGCGGTCCAGATCACGCGAACGGCGCACGACCATCAGGGTGATGATGTAGGCGCCGACGCCCACGGCCGTCCATCCGGCCTGGGCCGTGGCGAAGTGGGGCGGCCCGATCCGGGCGATCATGACGTAACCCAGACCGTTCAGCAGCGACACCACGGGGAGCAGGACGGGGTTGGCGTCGGGGGCGTACACCCGGTTGGCCAGGTGTGCGGCCAGCGCCAGACCGAGAACGATGGCCAGAAACGGCCCCAGGTCGGCAGGGATCTTCGCCGTCGTGCCGGCCGAGGCCAGCACGTAGGTGGCCACGATGATCACAGTGCTCAGGATCAGAAGACCGAGCTCGGTCCGTCGGCGGGGGTTCGGACCCGCTGGCCGAGTGTCCTGCCCGGGGAGGCGACGGCTGAGCAGGGTGAGCACCGGGCGTGAGCCTACTGCCGCCCGGGGGCTTTCCGGCGGTTGGCGGGTGCCGCCGGCGGGGCGATGGGGACCGCTCCAGAGACGAAGTGGGCCGAACGACCTGAGATACGATCGGCCCGCGTCGCGGTGACAGCGGATGCGAAGCGGCCGAGGGGATGGGATTGCCAAGCGATCGGGTGCGTGCCCTGCTCGAGTGGTCCGGCCCACGACAGAGCCGCCGTTCGCGGCGCCGCGTCGTCAAGGTGCACGGCCTTCTGCGCACCGGGACGAACTACGTGTCGGCCTTGCTCGGCGAGAACCTGGACGTCCAGGTTCTCGGCCCCGAGAAGGGTGGTTGGAAACACGGACCCATCGATATGGCCGAGGGCGTCACAACCGTCGTCGTGGTGAAGAGCCCCGACACCTGGTTGGAGTCCTTCTACAAGTGGGAGCTGATAAGGGGACGCACCGAAGCCCGCACCCTGACCGAGTTCGCCACGGCGCCCGTGTCGCATCCTCGACTGACCGATGTCTGGGGCGCCCGCGATCCTATCGACGCATGGAACAAGGCCAACGCCAGCTGGGTCGGGGCCGAAGCAACAGGGGACGTCTTGGTGGTCCGCTACGAGGACGTGATTGCCGACATCGGGCGCGAGCTCGATCGCTTCACCGCGCGCTTCCCCACCAGACGGCGTCACCGAACCCCCGTCGATATCGAGTCGCGCGTGGGCCCCGGATGGAAGACGGTCGGGCCCGTGGATCGTGACCACTACACGGGCGGTACCTGGCAACGTCTCGACGAAGAGCTCGTCGCCCTGCTCGCGGCCCGTTTGGACCGCGAATTGGTGCGCTTGCTCCGCTACAGCGGCGAGGAGTGAACCGGTCTGCTCGGGTAACCTGATGAGGCAATGCACACCGAACCGATCCCCCATGTCCCGCTTGTTCGGGAGAACGCTCCGGGCGGTGCCAGGGCCACGAAGGGCGAAACTTNNGGTCAAGTTCCTGGCCATCTTCTCGGAGGGACTCGACGAATTCTTCCAGGTAAGAGTGGCCGGCCTGAAGGACCAGTGGGACGCCGGGCTGCGGGCCCGCTCGGCCGACGGGCTTCGTCCCAGTGAGACCTTACGGGCCATCGGGGCCCGGGTGTCGCAGCTCGTGGCCCGGCAGTCGTCCATCTTCGTCGACGAGATCGCACCGCAGCTGGCGGCGGCCGGTATCCGCCTGTCGGACTGGTCGTCCCTTGATGACGACGATCGCGACTACCTGGTCGATGTCTTCCAGCGCCAGATCTNNCCTACATCTCGAACCTGTCGCTCAACCTCATCGTGCGTGTGGGCGATCCCGTCACCGGCGAGGAGCGAGTGGCCCGGGTGAAGGTCCCACCCCTGCTGCCCCGGTTCGTCGTCATGCCCGACGGGGAGCGGTTCGTGGCTCTCGAGGAGATCATCGCCGCCCATCTGTCCACCTTGTTCCCCGACATGGTCATCGGGGAGCACTTCGCCTTCCGCGTCACCCGCAACGCCGACCTGGCTCTGGGGGAAGACGAAGCCGACGACCTGCTGGTGGCCGTCGAGATGGAGTTGCGCCGACGTCGCTTCGGTCGCGCCGTGCGTCTCGAGGTGGCCGCCGACATGACGGCCGACACCCGCGACATGTTGATCCACGAGCTCGACCTTGCCGCCGAGGACCTCTACGAGACAGCGGCCCCCCTCGACCTCGGGGGCCTGTGGGCGGTGCACGCCCTCGATCGTCCCGAGCTGCAGGAAGAGCCATGGGCGCCCATGACGGCCCCCCGCCTGGCCAACGCCGGCAACGAACCGGCCGATCTTTTCGCCGTGCTGCGCGAGCGCGACGTGCTCGTACACCACCCCTACGACTCGTTCACGACCTCGGTCGAGGCCTTCATCTCCCAGGCGTCGCTCGACGCCGACGTGCTGGCCATCAAGCAGACCCTCTACCGCACATCAGGCGACAGTCCGATCGTTGCCTCATTGATCCATGCCGCCGAGTCCGGCAAGCAGGTGGCGGCCGTGGTCGAGCTGAAGGCCCGTTTCGACGAGCAGAACAACATCTTGTGGGCCCGTGCTCTCGAAGAAGCGGGCGTCCACGTCGTCTACGGCCTGGTCGGATTGAAGACCCACTCGAAGGCGGCGCTCATCGTCCGGCGCGAGGAGGAGGGCATCCGCCGCTACGTCCATCTCGGGACGGGCAACTACAACCCGCGCACGGCACGTCAATACGAGGACCTCGGCCTTCTGTCGGCCGACCCCGAGCTCGGCGCCGACGTTGGCGACCTCTTCAATTTCCTGACCGGATACAGCCGTTACGCCGAGTACCGCAAGCTGACGGTGGCGCCCGTGGCCCTACGGCACCGTGTCCTGGAGCTCATCGAGGAGGAGGCGGCGGCGGGGGAGTCGGGTCGGATCATCATCAAGGTGAACGGGCTCACCGATCCCGAGGTCATCGACGCCCTCTACCGTGCGTCAGCCGTCGGGGTACCCATCGATCTGGTGGTCCGCGGTGTCTGCTGTCTGCGTCCCGGAGTGCCGGGGCTGTCGGAAACCATCCGGGTCCGGTCCATCGTGGGACGCTTCCTCGAGCACTCGCGCATCTACCGTTTCGGTGGCCTCGACGACCGCCCCCTGACGCTGCTGCTCGGGTCCTCAGACCTGATGGAACGCAACCTCGACCGGCGCATCGAGGTCCTCTTCCCCGTCACCGACGTCGAGTTGCAGGCGAGAGTTCTCGAGGTCCTCGACCTCAACCTGGCCGACGACACGAACTCATGGGTCCTCGGCGAGACGAGCACCTGGAGTCGCGTCCCCACCATCGAAGGCATCAGCGCCCAGCATCGTCTGCAGGAGTTGGCCCGAGATCGCGCCCGACGCCGACGCGAACCCGACACTCTCGGCGTCGTCCCGGCGTAACGAAGGAACGTTTCAGCCGCTGGCGGCGCCGCCCTGCCCCGGACGGGAGTGAGTTTCCGCCTCTTCGCCCGATGGCGGGACCGATGTGTCGGCGATATCGGGAGTAGCGATGACCGGGGCGTCCACTGTGTGCTCGTTCATAGGGGTCTGATCGCTCGGCGTGGGTGCCGGGTCTGGTGGCTTCTTCCCGTTCCATGAGGATTGCGACGGGTGCTCGATGATCTCGTCGCGCGCCTTGCTCAGGCGCTGGCGCCACCCGACCGACTCGAACCGCAGTGTCAGATAGCTGATCCCGCCCACGGGAATGGGCAGCCAGAAATTCACCAGCCGGTACCCGAGAACGGCCACGCCGGCCTTGTCGAGGGGCACGCCGAATCCCACCAGTGCGGGAATGAGGATGCCCTCGATGATGCCGAGGCCGCCCGGGGTGATGGGTATGACGGCCAGGATGTTGGCCAGTCCGTAGGCCACGAGGACGTTGATGGGGGACACGTAGTGGTGGAAGGCGGCGATGAACACCCAGAGGCATCCGGCGTCGAGTAGCCAGTTGGCCGCCGCCCACGACACCGCCCGCACCAACAGGTCCCGGTGGCCGGCCAGGTCCTTCAGTCTGTCGGCCACCCGCTGGACACCCTCGGCCAAGCGATCGCCGTCGAGAAACGGAATGTGGTCCGACCATTGGCGTACGACCTCGATGCTGCGGCGGCGACCCTTCGTGAGGGCCACGATCACCGCCGCGAAGGCACCCATCAGGAGGGTGCCGGCCGCCGCCGCGTAGGTGTAGAGCGGGTGGAAGCCGTTGGTGAACAGCGACACGATGAGGGCCAACCAGAACAGGACGTTCAGCACGAGGGCGGACCCGACGCCCTGCATGGCCAGGCCGAAGCCGGCGTCAGCGGGGCCCACCCCCGCTTGCGAGAGCAGTCGGTACGACAACCCCACACCGGGTGCGGTGCCTCCCGGCACCACATGGCTGAGAGCCAGGCTCGAGAGGTCGATGCGCAGCAGCCGCCACCGCTTGGGGGCCCCCGGTGAGAGCACCGTGTAGGTCAGCTGGGCATAGGCGCCCAGGGCGGCGGCCTCGAGGAGCAGCCCGGCAATGACGTAGAGGCCGTTGATGTGGGAGACCTGGGCCAACGATTTGCGGAACCCACCGAGCCGGGGCAGCACCAGGAACTCGACCACCAGCACGACGACAACCGCGGTGACCGTCCACTTGACCTCTTTGCGTAAGCGCCGGCGTGTCCGGGCGGTGTGGCTGTGGCCCCGCATCTCCTCATGCTGGCACGTTCGCCGCAGCCCAAGCTGCCATGCTGGGCCGATGCCGGACGACACCCTGCCCGAGTCCCGCCGCGACCGGCTGTGGGATGCGGCGGCGGCCCGGGGGGTGCCCCTGCTGGCCATCCTGACCACCGTCGGCGTCGTCGTGGTGGTCTTCCTGGTCGGCAAGCTCGTCTACAAGCTGCGCGAGATCATGCTGCTCATGGTGGTGGCGGGCTTCGTGGCGCTGCTGCTCAACCCGCTCGTCGTGCTCCTGCAGCGGTGGAAGATCCATCGCCGCGGCATCGCCGTGGCCATTGTCACGCTCTTCAGCGTGATCGTCTTCGCCGGGCTGGCCGCCCTCTTCGGGTATCCCCTGGTGAACGGCCTCACCCACCTGACCCACAAGCTGCCCACCTATGTGAAGCAGGTGGAAGAGGGCAAGGGCGCCATCGGGCACCTGGCCCGTCGGTACCACGTCCAGCAGTGGGTGGACAAGAACCTCGTTCCCAAATTGTCGAGCTTCGCCAAAAACCTGTCGAAGCCCGCCCTGACCCTGGGCAAGGCGGCGGTCAGCCTGTTGTTCGCCTTGTTCGTGATCTTCGTTCTCGTTCTCCTGCTCCTTCTCGAGGGCCCGAAGCTTCGCCGCGGCATCCTGGGGATGATGCAGCCCGTGCGGGCGGCGAAGGTGTGGCGGATCTCAGGCGAGGTGAGCCGGTCGGTGACCGGCTTCATGCTCGGGAACTTCATCACCTCGTTGATTGCCGGTCTCGTCGTTCTCGTCACCTTGCTGATCCTGGGGGTGCCCTTCGCGCTGCTGTGGGCGTTGTGGGTGGCGCTGCTCGATTTCCTGCCCATGATCGGGGGTGCGCTCGCCGGTATTCCCACCGGCCTCTTCGCCCTCACCCACTCCGTCAGCGCCTTCATTGTGTTCGCCGTTGTGTTCTTGACCTACACACAGATCGAGAACCACATCCTCAATCCCATCGTGATGAGCCGCACGGTGCGCATCAATCCGCTGCTCGTCTTGATCGCCATTTTGGTCGGGGCCAATGTCGGTGACCTCGTCGGCGGTTTCTTCGGCGGATTTGTGGGGACTTTGTTGGCCATTCCCCTGGCCGGAGCGATCCAGGTCATCGTGCGTGAGGTGTGGCAGTCCACCTCTCCCGAGGCCCAGCTCGAGATCGTGGG
>PKWD01000194.1 GCA_003131945.1 Acidimicrobiaceae bacterium | reverse complement strand
GGCCACCTTGTGGCACGCCAAAGAAGCGGTCCGGGGCATCTACGACCACACCGACGAGGCCCTCGCCAGGGCTTGGATCGACCAGCTTGTCGACGAGCGGGCCGATGGCGACCAGCCGATCGAAGCACACACGACCTCAGCTCCTTGGTGGTCCGGGTGCCGATGGTGGGCCGGCTCACACTCGGTCTTGCCTGCGGATGCCTGGTGGCCCTCAGCCGGATGGACGTCCCCCGTCGGACCACTCGCCGGCCGGCCACTCCGTGGTTCTCCGCCGCTCGTCGCGCACCA
This sequence comes from Acidimicrobiaceae bacterium, assembly GCA_003131945.1. The sequence continues at coordinate 2,600 of PKWD01000194.1, read as the reverse complement.
GCCGGTGCAGGGCGTCGTCGAGGTCCTCGTCACTGCGCAACCAGATCATGAGATTAGAGAAGATCACAGGGACAAAGGCGCACAACGACGTGAACCACAGGACACCGGTGGCGATGGCCTGGTCCGCCGACACGCTGAGGTCGCTCCCCGGCACGTGGACATACGCCCGGTACACCGACGCGTGCGACAGCCCCACCAGGTAGGCGGTCACCCAGATCGTCCACATGGCCACGGCGGCCACGGCGATGCGCTCGGGGCGGGCCAGGCGGGGCGTGAACGGCGGCGACTCGACCAGCTCGAGCCACAGTCCGATCCCGGGTCCCACCAGGGTGACCGCCTCGACCAGGGACAACCACCCGTGTCGGGCCAGTGCATCGACATCGGCAGGGATGCGCCACGCCACCACCACGGCCGTTTCGAGGACCAGATAGACGAGGCTGCGCGCCGACTCGGGGTGACGGCGTCGGGTGGCCGCCACCCGGTCGGCCATCTTCGGCCGCTCGAGGACGGCGTNNGCCCGTCGACCTCCCCGTCAGGCCGAGCAGTCGCCACGGGGCGGCCAGGGCGACGAGGGCCGGGACACCGATGGCCAGCAGAGCGAATTGCAGGGCTTCGACAGCCTCGACCCGCCTGGCCGCCGACGACAGCGGCGGCACCAGCGCGGCCACGAACAGGGCGACGGCGAGCGCCGCCAGGGACAGCCGAGCGCCGCCCGGTCCCTCACCGGTCCGGGCACGGCTCTGGTCCTCGGAGTCGTCGTGTGACCGCCCGTCGGGCCGCTCGCCGGCGGCCCGACCGGTCACCGGTTCGGACGACGTTGGAAGAAGAACCAGAGACAGACGACGATGAACGTCCCGACCGGGATGACGAAGGTGAGGGCCTGGGCCCCGACGAGGCTGTTGCTCCCGAGCATCACCCACCACCTTTCGTCAGATCACATAGAACACTAGCCAAAAGAACAGTTCCACGAAGGCCATGAAGGCCCAGAAATACCAGCAGGCCTCGAGGTTGGCTCGGAACAATCGGGCCACCGGCATCGTCGAGCGCGCCGGCCCCCCGTCCTCGACCAGCGCCCGGCGCAGCCGGAGCCAGCGGGCGAGCAGCGTCTCGAGCCAGTAGAGGCCGGCCAGGAGCAGGGCCACGTTCATCACGGCCCAGCCGACGAAGCACGACGCATAGCCGCTCGAACCGGGGAAGAACGGCAACTGGGTGAGTTCCCACACCTGCAGTCCGAGGGCGACGATCGCACAGGAGATGGCTACCCACCCCGACACCTCCCAATCGAGGGTCTCGCCCCGTCGCAGACGCTTCGTCCCGTAGCCGTTCAACAGTGCGCCGGCCGCCGCAAAGGCGAATATGGCAGCGCCGATGGCGGTCGGTCCCGTGATGTCGTTCGGTCTCCAGAGGTTCTCGCTGTTGGTCGACCGCAGGTAGAAGTAGGCGAAGGCCAGGGAGGCGAAGAAGAAGGCTCCGATGCCGATCACGAGGCGCCCGCCGGTCCACATGGCCCCTTCGGCCGACCGCATCTCGTACTCGATCTCCTCCGGCGTCTCGATGAACGCGGGGGCCTCGTAGGCCATGTAGTCGTCGCCGGCCACGGGTTCGGTCGTCATGCGATCGGGGGCCTCGGGTCGGCAGACCCCTCCTCGCCTGCCACCGAGTCCGAGCCGATCCCTCTCGGCCCATCAGGCGGAACGGCGCCCGCCATCGCCAGGGTACGGGGACCGAGGTCGGCCACGGGCGAGGCATCGATCTCGCCGTAGTGGTACGGATCGGCCAGCACCACCGGGATACGGGTGAAGTTGTACGGGGGCACGGGCGACGGCGTCTGCCACTCGAGCCCCAACGAGTTCCACGGGTTGGCCGGGGCGGGCTTCGGGTCGATGAACATCGACCACACGAAGTTGGCCACGAAGATGAGGAACGAGGCACCGAGGAAGAAGGCGCTCACCGACGAGAAATCGTTCAGGGCCTGAAGGTTATGGGCGTACTCGAAGACGCGCCGGGGCTGGCCCAGCAGCCCCACCAGGAACAGGGGGAAGAACGTCAGGTTGAAGAAAATGAACATCATCCAGAAATGCCACTTCCCGAGCCGCCTGTCCATCGTCTTTCCTGTCATTTTCGGCAGCCAGTAGTACAGGCCACCGAAGAAGGCGAACACGATCCCCCCCATGATCGTGTAGTGGAAGTGGGCCAGGACGAAGAAGCTCCCGTGGACGGTGACATCGACGGGGACGTCTGAGAGAAAGACACCGGATATCCCGCCGAGGAGGAAGTTGAAACCCATGGCCAGGGCGAAGAGCATGGGCACCTCGTACCGGATCTTCGCTTTCCACAGCGTTCCCATCGTGTTCAGGAAGATGAACCCCGTCGGGATGGAGATCAACTCGGTCGTGAGCATGAACAGCGGTCGCATGTCGGGGTTGATCCCGCTGTCGAAGAGGTGGTGCTGCCAGACGAAGAACGACAGCAGGGACACGCCGATCATGCCGGCGGCGGCGATCCGGTAGCCGAAGAGCGGTTTTCTGGTGAACACCGGGAAGATCTCGGCCACGATGCCGAAGCCCGGCAGGGCCATGATGTAGACCTCGGGATGGCCG
>PKWD01000168.1 GCA_003131945.1 Acidimicrobiaceae bacterium | reverse complement strand
ATGGGAGGCAGGCCTCTCGTCAAACCCGTGGTGGGCATGTCGACCTGACGGGCTCACCCGTCAGGTCAATGGCGTAGGCCCTCTATCGTCTGGCTGGTGAACCGGGGGAAAATCCTCGTGACCGGCTCGGCCGGTCACCTTGGCGAAGCACTCGTCCGCGTCCTGCGGGCTGAGGGCAGCGACGTCGTCGGTCTCGACGTACTGGCCTCCCACTTCACCACGGTGGTCGGATCTGTCACCGATCGCGAGGTCGTCAGGGACTGCCTCGCCGGTGTGGACCGCATCATTCACACGGCGACGCTCCACAAGCCGCACATCGTCTCGCATGAGAGGTGGTCCTTCATTAACACGAACATGGCGGGAACCCTCGTACTGCTCGAAGAGGCCGCCTCCNNCGCCGCCGGGCGCGCCGGCGGCGTGGATCACAGAGGACGTCACCTCCGTCCCCCGCAATATCTACGGCGTGACCAAGACGGCGGCCGAGGACCTGTGCGAGCTCGTCCACCGCGATCATGGACTCGCCGTCGTGGTGCTGCGCGTCGCACGCTTCTTCCCCGAGGCCGATGACGACGATGACGTGCGTGACGCCTATACCGACGCCAACGTCAAGGCCAATGAGTACCTCTACCGTCGTGTCGACATTGAGGACGCCGTGGCCGCCCACCTGCTCGCCCTGGAGCGGGCCCCCGCCACTGGCTTCGCCAAGTACCTCGTCTCCGGTACCACGCCCTTCTCCCGGGACGATGTGACCGGGCTGGTCGTCGACGCTCCGGCCATCGTGAGGCGCCTCTTTCCGGACCAGGAGACCGAGTACGCGCGGCGGGGCTGGACGATGTTCCCCCGGATCGATCGCGTCTACGTCAATGCCCGGGCCCGCGCCGAGTTGGGATGGGCACCGCGCTACGACTTCCGCTACGTCCTCGACCGGCTGAAGGCTGACGAGGATCCGCGCAGCATTCTGGCCCAGACGATCGGCTCCAAGGGGTATCACGCCGCGTCCCATGGCTGAGGGGTCCCATGGCTGAGGGGTCCCGTGGTTGAGGGGACCGACGTCTTCGGCCGCGCCCTTCGCGACTGGGCGCGAGGAAAGACAGATCCCGAGATCTTCGAACGCGATGACGGGTTCACTGAGACGGGTGTGGGCCACGAGCTGTACGTGGCCGACTTCCCCGATTGGCTCTCGGCCGAGCGGCGCTCGATGCGGTACGTCCGTGGGCGCGTCGTCGACGTGGGTTGTGCCGCCGGCCGGGTCCCGCTCTACCTGCAACGCCGCGGGCATGACGTCGTCGGCCTCGATTCCTCGCTGCTGGCCGTTCGTACGGCGATCGCCCGTGGCGTGAAAGAGACGTGGTGCATGTCGGCCGAGGCCCTCACGGCGGAGATCGGCTCGTTCGACACCATCGTGATGTTCGGCAACAACTTCGGCATCTTCGGGACTCCGGTTCGGCTCCGGCGGGCGTTGACGACCTGGGCTCGCCGGACACCCCCCGAGGCACGCATCCTGGCCGAGAGCACCAATCCGTATTGCGGAGGCGCTCCCGCCCTCACCCGTGACTACTACTTCCGCAACCGCGCCCGTGGTCTCATGCCCGGACAGGTCCGACTACGCATCCGCTACCGGACCGATGTCAGCCCGTGGTTCTCATGGCTCTTCGTCTCGCGCGCCGAGATGAAAGTGCTGCTGCAGGGAACGGGCTGGCACCGGAGCCGGATCCTCGGAGGTCGTCCGAGCGAGCCCTATGTGGCGGTTCTGGAGAAGGACTGAGCTCCCAGGAGGAGCCACAAGGAGATGAACCACCCCGCCATTGGGGAAGCTCCATCTCGAATGTGGCCTTAATCCCCGACTCATGCCGCCAGACCGGCGGATGGGTGGGTGAGTGATGATATCTAGCCCGCCTCAACGAGCGCGGCGAGTTTCTCCAATGCCATCCGCGTCCCTTCCTCGTTGTCGGTGGTCGGCACGCCACGAGGTAACCCTTGGTGGACGACGAGCACGTCGGTACCGCCGTCTGCATCAGCGAGCGTGTCATAATCGTCATTTCACCGCGTAATTCTGGATCTGTTGTCTCGAACTCGAGCACTTCTACGACTTGTTCGTTCGGTACAAGTTTCACGAAGTGGCCGTGGTACGTGTCGGTCTGGGCGGTCGTCTTGCCTGTCCCGGTCGGCGCATCGTACGTGAGCGAGATCCGGAACGAGCCATCCTCGCTGGCATCGAACTCATGCACCTGGCTCGACATGCCGGTCGGCACCCTCCACGTGGCGATCGCCCCCGCTTCGACAAGCGCGCCATAGACCACCGCACGATGCGCGTTGATGTGACGGGCGTTCTGCGTCGAGCTCACGCCCTCATCGTATGACGCCCACTTCCGGAGGAGTCACAAAGGCGTATAGACCACGTTGCCGTAGCGGTGCAGGCTCCTGGTCACCACCTGCTCCCGCACCCAACGCACAAGCTCCACCCGCCCGTGGGAGCACATCGGCTCATCGAGGACCGTGACCGCCTGTTCGGCTGCGGCGGACACGACCTCGGGCTCCGCCTGGCCGAGCAGCCGCAGACGCGTTCCGGCAGTCTGACCCTGGGTTGCGTCCACCAGCGAGGCGGCCAACGACGCCGCGCTCTCGACCGTGACGGTCGTCCCCGACGCCGGCCGCACATCCGGCCGGGGTCGGGGACTGGACACGCGTACCGGCGTCCCGGTGACGGCCGCCGCCCGCAGGGCCTTGGCCGCCTCGTCATCGGAACCGTCTTCGGTGAGGCGCACGATCACCCCCGGGTGAAAGGGGCGGTAGCGCAACTGGTTGGATTCGGACCTGAGCCCGGCCAGATCGGTGACACGGCTGAAATGGGAGTCCCACCACCGCCGGTAATCCGCCTCGGCGGCATCGACGCTCGTCTCGTGGACGTCGTGCCAGCGCCGCAGCGCCAACAGGTAGTTGGGACCACCGGTCTTGGCCGTCGGTCCCACGCTCGACCGCTTCCAACCACCGAAGGGCTGGCGGCCCACGATGGCTCCCGTGGTGGGACGGTTGACGTAGACGTTGCCCGCCTCCACCGCGTCCGCCCAGCGCCGGTGCTCGGCGGGGTCGAGTGAGTGGAGCCCGGCCGTCAGCCCGTAAGGAACGGCGTTCTGCCACTCGAGGGCCTGCTCGAGCCCGTCGGCCCTCATGACGCCGAGGACCGGGCCGAACCATTCCGTGAGGTGTGTCCACGAACCGGGCGTGACACCGACGCGCACGCCCGGGGACCACAGGCGGCGGTCGCCATCGAGGCACGTCGGCTCCACCAGCCATGTTTCACCGGGACCGAGGACGGTCAGAGCCCGTTCGAGTGACTCGGTGAAGGGGCCCACGATGGGACCCACGTCCGACGCCGGGTCGTCTCCCCGGCCCAACCGCAGCGCCCGCGTGGCGTCCGCCAATTGGCGCAGAAACGGGCTGTGGTCGTAGACCGAAGCGTCGACGATGGCCAGGCTGGCGGCCGAGCACTTCTGACCGGCATGTCCGAACGCCGACCTCACCAGATCACCCACCGCCTGGTCCACGTCGGCCGTGGCCGTGATGACCATGGCGTTCTTGCCGCTCGTCTCGGCCAACAGCCGACGGCCCGGGTTCCAGCGGCCGAACATCTGCGCCGTGTCCCACGATCCGGTAAGGATCACCGCCCCCGCCTGGGGATGGGTGATGAGATGGCGACCGGCGGCGCCGTCAGGGGTCGCCACCAACTGCACCCGACCGTCGCCCAGTCCCGCACTGCGCAGTTGCTCGACGAGGAGGGCGGCGGTGGCCGGGGCTTCGGGGCTCGGCTTGAGGATGGCGGTGTTGCCGGCGGCCACGGCGGCGAGCACCCCGCCGGCGGGGATGGCGTAAGGGAAGTTCCACGGCGGTGAGACCACCACGACCCCACAGGGATCACTGGCCACCTCCCCCTCCAGCGACGCCAGCAGATCGGTCCCCGTCGCGTACCAGCGCGCGTAGTCGACGGCCTCGGAGACCTCGGGATCGGCCTCGGCGAAGGTCTTGCCCGCCTCAGCTGTCATCACGGCGACGGCCTCGGCCCGCCCGGCCGCCACGGCATCGGCCGCCGCCAGCAGGAGGCGACGGCGCACTGCGGCCGGGGCGGCGGCCCAGTCCCGCCCGGCCTCGACGGCTTCGCCGACGGCCCGGTCGACGTCCGCCTCAGATGCCGCCGGTGGTGCGGGCCGCGCCGGCGTGGCCAATGCCGTCAGGGCCCAGCGGCGATTGGCGGCCACCGTCAGGTCCGTGTCCGGTTCGTTGGTGAACGGAACGTCCTCGCCGGCGGCCGGAAAACGTGACCGGTCCTGGGTCTGGAACGGCCGTGTCGCCACCTCGTGCTGGGCCCGCACCGAACGGGCGAAGCGATCGGCCTGCTCCTGCCAGTCCGGGCTGCCGGGGATCATGTCGAGGACGTGCTGGAGGAACCCCTCCGGAGTGGTGTTTTCATCGAGACGGCGGGCCAGGTAGGCCAGCGCGTTGCGAAAGTCCCGGCGGGTCGTGGCGGGCACGTAGAACAACAGACGCCCCGAACGTTCGGCCACGGCCGCTGCCTGACTGTCAGCCATTCCGGCCAGCATTTCGATGTCGATGGGCGCGCCCCTCTCCTCGGAGAGGATCAGAGCCAACGCCACGTCGAACAGGTTGTGCGACGCCACTCCGACCAACACGGCACCGCCGGCGGCCGCGTCGAGCAGGCGCTCGAGGAGTCGGACGTACGATGCGTCGGTATCGGCCTTCGTGCGGTAGGGAGCCGGAGGCCATCCGTGGAGCTCGCCGTCCACGTTCTCCATGGCCAGGTTGGCGCCCTTCACCAGACGGATGCGGATGGGGGCGCCACCCGCCGCCTGGCGCCTTTGGGCCCATTCGAGGAGCCGGTCGAGGGCGGCGTGGGTGTCGGGGAGATAGGCCTGCAATGCAATACCGGCGGTGCGCGCGGCGAACTCGTCTTCGTCGAGCACCCTGGTGAAGCACTCCACCGTGAGATCGAGATCCCGGTGCTCCTCCATGTCCAGGTTGACGAGTTTGGGCTCGGCCGCTCCCGAGTCTCCGGCGCTGCGGTAGAGGTGGCGCAGGGGTCCGGTGATGCGGCTGACCGACCCTTCGAAGTCGATCAGCGACAGCCCGGCGGCCACCGACGACACCTTGACCGAGACGCAGTCGACATCGTGGCGTCCGAGCAGAGAGTCGACGGCGGCCACGCGTCTCTCCGCCTCCTGCCAACCCAGGATGGCCTCGCCCAAGAGGTTCAAGTTGGGCCGCCGGCCCGCCGCCCACAACCGGGCCAGGCGGTGCCCGAGAGGTCGCCGTTCAGCCGGATAGACGAGGGAACCCGTCTCGCGCCGCAGGCGAGCCGCCACCAGGGCGACCACGGGGCCGGGGGCGGGGCGGGCGGCGAGGGCGCCCAGATGCAGCAAGGTCCGGTCCGTGGTCGAAACCCCCTCGAGATCGCCGGCCGTGACGGCCGCCAGTTGGCCGGCCGCCGCGCGGGCGCTCGTGGGCCGCAGCACCCTGTCGGCCAACGAGAAGACCAACCGGGTGCCCGACTCGCTGGCTAACAGGCGGCGCAGGCGGAGCTGGCGCCGTTGCTCACGGCGGGAGGTTCCGGCCCGGGCGGCGACCAGCAGCTCGGCCGCCAGGGCCACCGACCGGTCGATGAGCTGGTCTTCGCCGACCGGTGCCTCCGGCTCGGTTGTACCTCCGCTGCTCTGTGTCACCCCTGCGGGCACAACCGGGTCGACGTCTATGTCGGTGTCCAGTGCGTGGTCGGTGAAGCGAGCCATTTGAGGACCTGCCGACGCGTCGTGGGGCCGTGCGGGTTCCATGGCGAGGGAAGGGCTCCGTCGGAGCGCAGGACCGCCGCCTCCGAGATGTTGGCGGTCAAGGGATCAGTGGCCAGCGCACAACGGGTGGCGGTGGGGTCGATCCCGAAGAGCTGAGCGGCGTTCAGACCGAAGATGCCCGCCTTCATGTCGTCGGTCAGGGCCGGGTAGCCATAGCTCTCCTGGAACTCGGGTGTGATCTGAAAGGCTCGCATGGCCATGATCTGTGGCTGGGGGCTGCCGTACCAGATGGAGTCGGTCCCCCACATCACCCGCTTCTCGCCCACCCGACTGAGGATCTTCCCCATGGCGTGGGCCGCCTGATCGGGTCGGGTGAGCAGCTGACGCCACATGGTCGCCGTGTCCACCCAGATGTTGTCGTTCGGGGGGACACCATGGCG
>PKWD01000067.1 GCA_003131945.1 Acidimicrobiaceae bacterium | reverse complement strand
AAGGGAGAGGTCTGCAAAACCTCCATTCGTGGGTTCGAATCCCACCCGCGCCTCCAACCTTTTCATGTCCGGCCCGGACACATAGGTGACAGATCGTACCTACGACATGGGTGACAACCTCGTGCCGAACGGGTTGTCGAGGGGTTGCAGGGTTTTCTGCTCCAGGTCGAAGTGTCCGAGATCAGCCGTGGACTCAAGGTGCTGGCCCGCGAGCTCAACATCCCCGTCATCGCTCTGTCGCAGCTGTCGAGGAACCTCGAGATGCGCCAGGACAAGCGACCGGTGCTCGCCGATCTGCGTGAGTCGGGGTCCATCGAGCAGGACGCCGACGTGGTGCTCTTCATCTACCGCGACGAGGTATACAACCCGGACTCTACCGAACGGGGCTCGGCCGAGATCATCACGTCCAAGCACCGCAACGGACCCACCGGTGTCACCCATCTGGCCTTCGTCGACCGCTACACGCGCTTCGACGAACAGGCGCGGGTCTGAGCGGGACAACCGAGGCGCGCCGATGTCCGAACGGTCCGATCACGTCCGGCGCAATCGGGCCGTGTGGGACGTGTGGGCGACCGACTATTCGGAACCGGGACGGCGGAGTTGGGAGCAGCAGGAACCGTGGTGGGGCCAGTGGCACGTGCCCGAGTCGCAACTCCACCTCTTCCCCGAGTCGGTGGACGGACTGGACACCATCGAACTGGGGTGCGGCACCGCCTATGTGTCGGCGTGGTTGGCGCGGCGAGGGGCCCGGTGTGTGGGCATCGACAACTCCCTGGCCCAGCTGAGCACCGCTCGTCGTCTGCAGACCGAGCACGACCAGCTGTTCCCGCTGATCCAGGCCAGTGCCGAGGAGACCCCGTTCCCGGACCAGAGTTTCGATCTGGCCATCTCCGAATACGGGGCCAGCATCTGGTGCGACCCCTATCGCTGGATCCCCGAAGCGGCGCGGCTGCTGCGACCGGGCGGTCTCCTGGTGTTCTTGGTCAACGGAGTGCTCCTCATGTGTTGCCTTCCCGACGAGCCTGACGGGAAGGCCGGGGACCGCCTGTTGCGGCCCTATTTCGGCATGCACCGTTTCGAGTGGAGCGATGACGACTCGGTCGAGTTCCACCTCGGTCACGGCGACATGCTCCGGCTCCTGCGTCACAACGGCTTCGCCGTGGAGGAGCTCATCGAGATCGAGGTGCCGGAGGGATCGACCACGCGCTACCCGTGGGTGTCGCTCGAGTGGTCCCGCCAGTGGCCGTGCGAAGAAGTGTGGAAGGCCCGCCGGGTGGCGGCCGGGTCCTGACCGCTACGGCGTCTTGACCAGATACTCGCTCATGGTGGTCGAGCGCAGACGGCTGAGATCGAGACAGGCGTTCACACTCTCGAGCATGCGGGTGATGTTGGTGTTCAGCTCCTCGGGCGTCGAGGCGTTGTAGAAGAGCATGGGATCGGCCACATGGTGGGCCGAGGGCCAGGCCTCCTCGACGATGCCGTGGATCTCGGGTGCGTCATCGGTGAGAGAGCGCACGACCTCGTTGCGCACGTAGCGGGTGCGTGGCTGGAGTTCGGCCGAAAGTGGCGACTGGGTGCCGTGCCAGCGGTCGATCCACTGGCGGTAGTCGAGACCCTCGGGGCGGTGGATGAGGGCGACGGTGAGGACACCGGGCGAGCGCTCCGCGTCGGGCCAGTCCCGCGGCTGGGCATGGGCCGTGGTGCCGTAGTCCTCGTACAGAGACTCGAGCACCAGGTAGCCTGCGCTGCGCATTCCCAGGGCCACGACGGCTCGTTCGAAGGTCTGGCGGCGGTCATAGGAGTCGACCCACACCGAGATCTCGGCGCCGTGCGGCGCCTCGCCTGCGGGCGCCGGCATCGGTGACGGCGCCTCGGCGGCGGCCGTGTCGTGCACGTTGATGCCGACACCCCGGGCGCCGGCGGCCAGCAGCGCGGGAGCGGTCTCGCCCAGGAGGTGACCGCGCAGGGCGTCGCCTTCGCCGGGACCGTCGGCCCCCCACAGCAGGTAGACCAACTTCTCCACGAACTCAGTATGGTCGATCCCCACCGACAAACGTCGGTTACGACCGGTCGCTTTCGATGCTCGGAACCGGCGGGGGCGGAGCGGGAGCCACCGGCCGTCCCTGGGGGGGCGGTGGCGGCACCGCTTCGGAGGACCGAGGGAATTCGGCCACGAAGGCAGGGGGGAGCGGAAAGGCGTCGAAGGTCGGTGGGGCCACGTCGGTGCGGGCCAGAGGCAACCGCACCCAGAAAGTGGCGCCGGACCCGGGTACGGAGTCGACACCCACGGTGCCCCCGTGGGCGGTGGCGATGGCCGAGACGATGGCCAGGCCGAGCCCGACGCCACCGGTGGCCCGGGCCCGCGACGGGTCGGCGCGGTGGAAGGGCTCGAAGATGTGGTCGCGGTCTTCGGGGGCGATGCCGGGGCCCTGGTCGGCCACGGTCAGGAGGGCGGTGGCGCCGTCGACCTGCACGGCCACGTCGATCGGCGTGCCACCGGGGGTGTGGTTGAGGGCGTTGGCCACCAGGTTGTCGACCACCTGGCGCAGCCGGCTGGCGTCACCGGTGACGACCACCGAGGCGACGGGGGCGAAGGTGACGGTACGGTCCGGGGCCTTCACCCGGGCGGCGTCGACGGCGGCCGCCACCACGCCGGTGAGCTCGACCTGTTCGTGGGCCAGCGGGCGTTCGCGGTCGAGACGGGCCAGCAGCAGCAGATCGTCCACCAGCTCCGACATGCGGTTGGCCTCGGAGCGGATGTGGCGCATGGAGGTGGCCAGGTCCTCGGGACGGTCGCGCGCCCCTCGGTCGAAGATCTCGGCGTAGCCCCGGATCGAGGTGAGAGGCGTGCGCAGCTCATGGGAGGCGTCGGCCAGAAAGCGCCTGAGCCGCTCCTCCGACGCCGTGCGGGCGGCGAAGGCACCCTCGATCTCGGTGAGCATGGTGTTGAGGGCCACGCCGAGCCGACCCACCTCGGTGTGGGACTCGGTGAGCGTGATCCGGCGCGACAGGTCGCCGGAGGCGATGGCCCCGGCCGTGGTGGTCATCTCGTCGAGAGGACGCAGCCCCCGCCGCACGATCCACCAGGAGAGGCCACCGAGGCCGAGAAGGACGGCGAGGGACACGAGTCCCTCCACCCTCAGGAGGCGTCCGAGGGTCTGGTTCTCTGAGTTCAGAGGAAGAGCGACGATGAGGATGACGTTCGGCCCGAAGCCGTTCGGGTTGGGGGTGAGAGTGGCCACGGCCCGGTAGGTGGTCGCGCCGCAGCCCGTGTCGGTGACGGTGAAGACCGTGGCGTTCTGTGCCCCCGACGCCGTCGGCAACGGGGCCGGGAAGTGACCACGATGGGCACGGTGTCCGTTGAAGAAGCAGGCGCTCAGGAGTATCTGTCCGTCGGTCGATCGCAGTTGTCCGAAGGTGCCGGGCATGACCGAGATGTCACCGGGCAGCTTGCAGCTAGGGAACCCGCCTCCCCCGGGCTGCTCTTCGCGCAGGCATATCTGCATGGCCTCCGCCACTTGGGGCGGGGCGGCCCGCAACTGCTGGTTCAAGCGCGTGGCCAGAAACGACTGGAGCGACGTGTAGGTGACGACGTCGGACACGATGAGGCCGGCCGCCACGATGCCCACCAGAACCAGGAGAAGACGGAGACGGAGCGTCACGAACTACTCCGGCGGCGGACGCAGCGTGTAACCGACCCCTCGGACGGTGTGGATGAGCGGGGGACCGAGGGAGTCGATCTTGCGCCGGAGATAGGAGATGTAGATCTCGACCACGTTGGCGTTGCCGTCGAAGTCGTAGTTCCAGACCCGGTCGAGGATCTGGGACTTGGACACGACCCGTCCGGCATTGAGAAGCAGATAATGGAGCAGCTTGAACTCGGTGGGCGTGAGGTCGATCGAGGTGGTGCCGCGAAAGACCTCGTGGCTCTCCTCCTCCAGACGGAGGTCGGAGAGCTCGAGGCGTCCGTTGTCGCCGTCGCCGTGGACCCGGCGCAGAATGGCGCGGACCCGGACGATCAGCTCCTCCACCGAGAAGGGCTTCGTCATGTAATCGTCGCCGCCGAGGGTGAAGCCCCGGAGCTTGTCGTCGAGGGTGTCGCGGGCGGTGAGGAAGAGGACGGGGACCCGGTTGCCGCCCATGTCCCGGCCCATGCGTTCGAGGACCTCGAAGCCGTTCAGGTCGGGGAGCATGACGTCGAGGACGATGAGCTGGGGGCGGAAGGTCCCGATGGCCTCGAGGGCCTGGCGGCCGAGGTGGGCGACCCTTACGTCCATGCCCTCGTAGCGAAGGGCCATGGAAAGCAGGTCGGTGATGGAGTGCTCGTCGTCGACGACGAGGATGCGCGATGTAGTGGACACGGGGTTGGCCTCCTTGGGGCGATCCTGATGGAGGTTTCTGTGAGTCTCCTGTGAACCATGGGCGGCTGGACTGATTCTCAGTGACTTCACAGCTGTTTCACACTGTTTTCGAAAGCCCAGCGAGCGACACTTCGAGACTGGGACGGGTGGTCTTCGTGTGGCGACACCACGACCGCACGGCCCCGGGGAGGCAATGACCGTGTCGGTGGCCGGCCCGACCGGCAGCGACGCCGCGACGAGGGAGACACTGTGGGTCTGCTCCAAGCCCTGAAGAGGCACACGAACGCTCGAGGAAACACGCGCCGCACGCGCCGGTCTCACCTGGCTCTGTTGCTGGTCGGGGTGGTGCCGTTGCTGCTGGCCGCCTGCGGTAGCTCGGCGAGCGGGTCGGGCACGACCACGACCAAGCCCTCGGGAACGGCCTCGCTGACGGCGTATACCAACTGCCTCAAACAGCACGGTGTGACGCTCCCGAACTTCACCCACGGGAGCATTCCCACCGGCGGGACGCGCCCGACATTCACCCCCGGATCCGGTTCGCGCCCCTCGGGATTCGGGTCGGGAGGCTTCAGCAGCAACCCTAAGTTTGAGAAGGCCGCCGCCGCCTGCAAGAGCCTGAGGCCCTCAGGGGGCTCCGGCGGGTTCGGTCGCGGTGGCTCGAGCGGATTCAACAGCGCCGCCTTCGCCGCCTACCGCAACTGCCTCAAGCTCCACGGCGTCACACTGCCGACGGGTGGACCGCCGAAGAGCGGCACCGGTTCGACCCCGTCGACCACGACACCGAGCGCCTCATACCAGGCCGCCATTGCCGCGTGCGCCGCCCTGCGACCGTCCCCGACGACGACCACCACGACGGGCTGAGAACGCCGGGACACGAAGGGACGACGAGATGAGATTTGGTCAGCGGATCATTGCCCGTAAGACGCTTGTCGGGTACGGGGTGCTGGGCGTCGCGGTGGCGCTCGTCGCCGCATTCGGTCTGGAGTCGATCTACGGGACGTCCTCGGCGGCGACCGGGACGGCCAGGACGGTGACCGTTCAGCGTGGCACGGTGCAGTCGAGCGTGTCCGCCTCCGGCAACGTGAGCGCCGCCACCACTGATTCGGTGAATTTCGGGTCGAGCGGGACCCTGACAGCGGTCGATGTCACGGCCGGGCAGAACGTCACCGCCGGCCAGGTGCTCGGTACCCTCGATCCCACCGACGCCGAAGCGGCGTTGGCGTCGGCCCAGGCCGCCCTGAGTGCGGCCCAGTACACCCTTACCTCGGCCGGGCAGGGCGGCACCACGGCCCAGCTGAAGCAGGACCAGGCCACCATGGCATCAGCCCAGAACGAGCTCACGTCGGACCAGGAGCAATTGACCACCGACGAGACCAACCTCACCGACGCCCAGAACCAGCTGACGTCCGACGAGGCCCTGGGGTGCCCGGCCGCGCCGTCCTCCTCGTCCGGTTCGGCAGCGGGCGGGAGCTCGGCCACGGGCGCATCCGACACAGCGCTCACTTTCACGGTCACTAGCTCCGTCACCATCGGCGAGAGCTACGACTTCCAGTACGGCACGTCCACGGCCTTCGGCTCCACGACGCCCCCCACGACCGCCACCTCGACGACAGCAAGCGCCACGGTCACGGGTCTGACCCCCGATACGACCTATCTGTACGTTCTCGTGGCCGGGGGGACCGACGGAGTCCCCGAAACGGCCACAACGGCCGCCAGCTCGTGCGTGGTCGAGCAGCAGACGATCACCACCGATGAGCAGACGGTGGCCAAGGACAAGGCCACCATTGCGGCCCAGCAGATGAACATTGCCGCCACCTCCGCCGGGGAGGCCGTGATCCCCTCCACGATCGCCCAGGACCAGGCCCAAGTGCTCCAGGATCAGGACACCGTGACAGCCGATCAGAAGGCCTTGAGCGAAACCACCCTGACGGCTCCCATCAGCGGGACCGTGACCGCCGTCAACGACGCGGTCGGCGACACGGTCAGTGGAGGCGGGACCTCGTCGGCCGCTGCGAGCGACTCGTCCTCGTCGGACTCGTCGTCGACCGGCACATCATCCTCCGGCTTCGGCGCCACCGGGGCGTCGTCGACGGGGGCGTCGTCGACGGGAGCGCCGTCGACGGGAGCGTCGTCGACGGGAGCGTCGTCCACCGGGGCGTCGTCCTCCTCATCGAGTTCATCGGCTTTCGTCACCATCGAGAATCTCGGTGGCCTCGAGGTCGTCGCCGGCTATGCCGAGGCCGACATCGCCAAGATGGCGGTTGGTCAAACCTCCACGGTCACTCTTCCCGCCCTGCCTGACTCCACCGTCACCGGAACGGTCACCGCCATCGCAGCCACGTCCACGGTGGTGAGCAATGTCGTCACCTACAACGTGACCATCTCGTTGGTGAGCCCTCCGTCCACCGTGAAGGTCGGGATGACGGCCGACGTGAGCGTCGTCGTCCAGACCGCCACCGATGTCTTGGAGCTGCCGAGCGCAGCCATCACCACCACGGGTCCCATCTCGACCGTCACCGTCCTCTCCAACGGGGTCAAGAAGGTCACCACAGTCACGACCGGGCTGGTCGGGGATTCGACCACGCAGATTGATAACGGTCTGAAGGTGGGACAGGTCGTCGTAGAGCCGGTGGCGTCCGTCTCCGCCGCCAGCACGACGGGCACGACCGGTGGCGGGATCGGCGGCTTGACCGGCGGCGGCGGTTTCGGCGGC
>PKWD01000471.1 GCA_003131945.1 Acidimicrobiaceae bacterium | reverse complement strand
GTGCGCCGTCGTCCAACTGGCACCGGGCTCGGAACCCCTCACGTTCGAGGAGATGGTGGCGCATCTGTCGGCGGCCGGGCTCATGGCCCAGAAGACCCCCGAACAGCTCGAGATCGTCGACGCCCTCCCCCGCAACGAGACCCTCAACAAGATCCTCAAGTACAAGCTGCGCGAGGAGTACGCCACCAGGCCCTTCCCCAACTGACATTCGAACGCCGTCGGTTTGCCCGCACCCGCCCGGCGTATGGACGGGTCTCCCCGGCCCCATGCGCCTGACATCGTCAGAAGAACCTGGACAGCGCTTCTACAGGCCCAGAATTTCCTTGCGCATCTGCTGGAACTCGTAATCGCTCAGCCGCCCGGCGTCAAGCATTCCACCGAGGCGACGAACTTTCTCCATGGCAACGTCGAGGGCGCTCGGAAAGACGACGGACGCGCCGACCGTCGCCGCCGGGTTTCCACCGACCGGAGCAACCGCCGCCGCTACTCGTCCGGCTATGGGGACCGACATGGTGGATGGATCTGAAACTGTTGCCGGACGTGTCGCTCCGTTAGTGGTCGGGACGTAGTCGGGGTGCTTCTCCGGGGGGTACCACTTCCCGTCGGTTGCCATCCACCACCTCCGCCCATGCCACACGTCGTCCAGTGTGGGTGGCGGGACGTAGTCGGGGTGCTGCTCGGGCATGTACCACTTTCCATCAGACGCCATCCACCAACCCGGCCCCTGCGATACGTCGCTCATAGTTCATTCCGCGCGACACACCTCACGACAGCCGAGGTCGCCGAGTCCTTGGGAATGGCCAGAAAATTCATCGTGATCCTCTGTGGCATCTCGCGAGCCGGGCCGATGATCGAGGACCCAACTCCATCGTCGCCTGCCGCCGGGTGCGTGAACATCGTCACCGTTGATGAACCGGACCGAGAAGTCGCCGGGGAAGGCTCCTGCACCTCGTCACAGTTGACGATGTGCCCGTCTTTGCGGGCCCCGGGGATGAACGGATCGTGCGCCGGGAGGCGGCCGTGAGCCTGGTACTTGAGCGGACACACTTGGCTCGTGAGCTCGGTTCTCGTCGGTCATCATCCCGACGCTGAACACGTCAGCATCGAGACAGTGGGCCGTGCGTATCGGGAGGCGATGGACTACCGGAAACGGCAACTGGCTCCGCACCATGGTTGCCAAGCGCCCTCGATTCCGACGTCAGCAGACCGTCGACCCGCCGGCCGTACAAAACAGTTCGGTGATCGAAATTACTGGCCCTATGGAGCGGTCAACCCGCCCACATAGAGCTGCTTCGTCAACTGAATATGACCAACATGCTCGCAGGCATGACCAAAGTTGCCGGCTAACCATGCGAAGCCGGAACGCCGCTCTTCGGCGGGGAGAGTAGGAAGCGACATCAGTGTCCGAAGGCGGTGCGTCCCGATCTCAGATTGCAACTCTGCGATCAGTTCGTCAGCAGCCCGCAGCTCATCGAAGACCTCCGTCACTGTTTGCTGTCCACGTGAGAACTCGCCTTGGCGGTCGCGAACACCGTGCGTACCCGCCAGGCACCAAAGAGTCTCAGCTTCAGAGCCGACCACATGAATGACAATCGTGGCGATTGAGTTCGATCCGGGACCCGGAGACCAGTTGAGACCGGCGTCATCGAGACTCCGAATCTCCTCCCGGACCTGACTGTGCAGTTGCTCGAACATTCTGAGCATCGTCGAGGCAGTATTGGAACGGCCGATAGGTTGCGCCGGGATTGGCATGACCCATTGTGCCGCAACGCCAAAGTTGCGCCGTATCCAGACCGGAAATCCCGCTCCCACACTANNGCGACATCCGAGCCTCTGTCCGAGTTCCTCACCTGTCAACCAGCGGTCGCGCTCTTGGCATCGGTTCGGCCGGCTCGGCGCCAGTCTGGCCCTCGCCCGAGCACAACATCAGAGCTCGGTTCGTACCGCTAGGACGCGGGTCCGACCACCGTCACCAAGGTGCCGATCGGGGTCAGGGGCCAGACCTTCGCCGCGTTGGCGATCGTCATCTCGACGCATCCGTTGCTCTGCGGGGAACCGTAGGTCGCCCGCACGAAACCGTGCAGGGCGTCCCCTCCGAGGAAGAAACTGGCCCACGGGACGTTCGGGTCGTCGTAGGTGCTGCCGTCGGGATTGGTTCCCTTCATCCGCGAGCTGAGGACATGTTCGAACACCGGGTACGTGCCATCGGTGGTGTCGGCCCCCGGAGCCCCCGTATTGACCGGGATGTTGGCCAACAGGGGGTCTCCGTTGGCGAAAAGGGTCAGGGCTTCAGGCAGTTGTTTGGACACGAAGACATACACGTACGGGTTGGCATCGACCTTTCCCGTGCCCATGTCAGCGAGCAGCGCCGACCACACCGCGGTGCCGGCTATCCCGTCCACTGTCAATCCGTTCTGATTCTCAAAGTCCTCCAGGGCCCCTTTGGTGACGACGTTCTCTTCGCCCTCGGTCCATAGCGACGTCAGCGACGACGGAGTGTTCGGCCAACGCCATGCGAAGGTCCCGGCTTGGGCGGTCACCGCCATGGTCGGAGAACTGAGGGGACCGGCCGGGGTAAAAGAAAGAGGGAGATAGTTCAGTTGCGCCAACAGCTGTTGCAGGCGCTCGGTACTGGCCTGGGCCACGGTGAAGGTGACGGTGACAGGCGCGGCGAGCACCTGACCACCGGTGCTGTGGAGGCCGGCGGCCCCGGCAGGAATTGTGAGCGTCTCGGTGCTCGTCGGTATGAACGGTGTTGTAGCCGCGAACGTAAGGGACGTGGATCCGACCTTCTTCCATGTCCCGGTCACCGAAGGATTGAAGGTCGGCATTCCGGTCGTGCCCGTCACCGGCAACGACAGGTGCACTCTGACCACCTGATTCGACGACACGTTGCTAGCACCGGTCGCCGGAGTGGTGGAGACGACCTGGAGCGCCTGGGTGACAGGTGTGTTCCGACCTTGGGCCGACTGACGAGGGCCCTTGTTGTGCCGTCCCGCTACGAAGACCCCAGCGGCGACGCCGACAACAACGACAGCGAGGACGGTCACGGTCCACGCCATTCGATGGGTCTTGGGTGGGGGAATGAGGATCTTGTATTCGGCCATTGTCAATCCTGCTCCGAAGGGCCCCGATCTCTGTCGGTCAAACCGTGGTTGTGTACCTCGCCGTCCTGCGCCGCAGCGTGGTCCACGACCACAGTGTTCCTGTCTAGCAGTTGCCCCGACCGTGCCGGCATCGCTCAGGGACGTCGACCTGTTCCGCCAGGGTCTCCCCTGGGTGGGAATATGCCAGAAACCCCGAGGGCCTCGTAAGGGCACGTGGGAGCCAGCGCCCCAGAAAGTCCAAGGAATGGGGTTTCTGTCACCCATTCCCGGGCACTGGGGCCGCCCGCATATCCAGGTCGCGCTTCTCGGGCAGGCTCGCCGTCCGACGCGCCGACCGACGTGACCGGGTCGGGGACAATCGTTGCTTCGATGGCGCACCGGAACCGGACACGGTGGAGCACACCAGAGAGCGCAGAATGGCCCGCGGCACAACGACAGCGACTTTATGTGCTCGCTATCCTCGTCTCCATTGTGGTTTTGATGACGCCAATGCCGCGTTCCATGAGTTGAGCGGTGTCGGTGGCGAGCTCGTCAGGGAGTAGATCCGTGATCCGAACGAAGCGGGTGTGGCGCTCGCCCTCGTCGAAGACCTGGGCCGACGCGCTGCTGGGGCGAACCCCATAGGACTATCGGTGACCGAGTAGGCCAGTCGTCGTGCCGTGTCATCGATGCCGACGAGAATCTCGCGGGCCTCGGCACCATTGAAGAACGTGACGATCCGGACATCGGGTCCATCGAGCCGGCAATCCACGACCAAGCCGGGGACAGGCGCTCGTGCAGGGCGCCGAAGTCTCGGACCGCCGCCCAGACGTCATCAGGGCGAGCGTCGATGAAAACCTCTTTGATAATGGAAAGCCATGTCATGCATCTCCTTCGTTATTGGGACCGCCGGGCCACGCCCGGAGGGAGATACCGCGTCTGCTCGAGCTGAGACTCCATTCTCCGCAGATGAGCCACGATCACCTCGTCGATACACCAGAGCTTGCGATCTCCTCCTACAGGAGAGTCAACCTCTCTCACCGAAACATGGTGTCTGCCTTCTATGGGGCATTCTGGGTGGATGGACACCGAGGTGACCATCCGAGATGAACAGGCGGACGAAGCCGACGTCGTCGACGAGTTGGTGGGTGAAGCGTTCGGCGGACGTCCGAACGAAGTGGGGCTCGTCCGGGGTCTACGAGCTACTCGTGAGCCGGTGATATCGAGAGTCGCCGTCCAAGACGGCCAAGTCGTGGGTCACGCCATGTTGAGCCGTCTTCGACTGGAAGGGTCGGAGGCTCGCCTGCTGGGCTTGGCTCCTGTCTCGGTGGCGGCGCGGTGCCAGGGAAGAGGGGTTGGAGGGCAGTTGACAAAAGATGCGCTCCAAGTGGCCGAAGAGGCCGGTGCCGCAATTGTGGTGGTGCTCGGAGATCCAGGGTTCTACGGCAGACTCGGCTTTCGCCTGGCCAGCCAGCACGGAATCGAACCACCCATGGGAGTTCCGCCCCGAGCCTTCATGATCGTTTGCCTTTCGGCGTACGACAACAGCTACGCCGGTCGGGTCGTCTATCCACCGGTCTTCATAGACACCGGCACACTCTGAATCGCACCGCTGGAGCGCCGAGGGGCGGTCGGACCGCCCGCTTCGGGGCCGTGGGCGGCGTTAGGAGGCCTTCCTCCGCCGCGAGGGCGCCGATGAGGCGGCGGCCACGGCCGACTCGAGCTCGTCGCGGGTCATCTTCGACCGACCCTCGATGCCGAGGGTAGTGGCCCGCTTGGCCAGCTCGGTCTTGCTGAGCTCGGAGAGATCTCCGGCCGATTTCCGACCGGCTGGAACACTTTGACCGCTGGCCTTTTGCCCCGAAGACTTGGCGGTCGTCTTGGTTTTACTGGCTGACGCCGGGACGAGCGGTGAGACTTTGGCATTGCCGGGACGGTGGTTGCGGGCCGCCTCGACGCTGGCCTGGAGTGCGTCCATGAGGTCGACAACGGGGGCAGCCGCCCGTGTCTCGCCGTCAGTGACGATCGTCTCGCCCTGGCGCTTGCGATCGATGAGCTCTTCGACGCGCTCGCGGTAGGTGTCGGAGTAGTTCTCGGCATTCCATTCGGCCGACATCGAGTCGATGAGAAGTTTGGCGGTGTCGATCTCCCGTGGCTTGAAGGTCAGATCGCCGGGCAGCGAGCCGATCTCGCGCGTCGGGTCACGGACCTCGTCGCTGAAGAACATGGTCTCGAGAGCGAGGACCTTCTCCTCGGGTCGGACGGCCACGAGGTGCTGCTTGGAGCGCATGACGAGGGTGGCGATGCCGATCTTCTTGCTGGCGCCCATGGCCTGGCGCAGCAGCTCGTAGGCGCGCTGGGCGTCGTTACCTTGAGGGGCGAGGTAGTAAGTCGACTTGTAGTAGATCGGATCGATGGCTTCGAGGTCGACGAAGTCGACGATCTCAATGGTGCGGGTCGGGCCTGGTTCGACCGCCTCGAGCTCTTCGGGCTTGACGATGACGTACTCGCCGCCGCCGATGTCATAGCCCTTTACGATCTCGGCGTACTCCACTTCGTCGCCGGTGCGCTCGTTGACGCGCTTGTTGCGGATCCGGTCGGTAGTGCCTTCCTGGAACTGATGGAAGCGGATGGCCTTGTCCTCGGTGGCCGAATACAGGCCCACAGGGATGCTGACCAGGCCAAAGCTCAACGATCCTGTCCAGATTGCCCTCGCCACGGGATGCTCCTTTCGGCCGGGACCCATGAGTCAACCGGGACTCACTAGTCAATCAGCCCTCATACCCGCGAACCAGACCTTTCATCCCCTGAGCTCACCCGGTACGCCTCTGACCAGGGACTTTCCACGCATCCACCACGGTGATACACCCCCTTGCGACACTGAAATGGTGAGAGGTGCACAGGCGAGAACCCATCCCCGGTCGGTCCCTGGTTCGTTCCTGCGCGAGGCGGCCCTCGGTGTGGCCGGCATCATCCCGGAGGACCTCGACCCGGGCAACCTCACTATCCCTCTCGGAGTGAGTGCCTGGATCGTCCGCAGCGACGTCGATCTGGCTCAGGCCTGCGATGCCATGCTGGAACTGCGGGGCGCGTTCCTGAGCGTGTCGGGCCTCGATCTGCGCAGCGAGCCCGTGCCTCTGGTCGGCGGTGACCGGCGGACCTCAGTTCTCACTTTGGCCGTCTACCTCGACGGTCTCATGGACCGGGGCTCCCGGCTGGCCCGGACCACGCGCGCGGAACTGGCCGAGGCGGCGCTGGCCCTGCTCAATTCGTAAGCTTGTCGGCATGTGCCGAAGCATCCAGACCCTCCGGGGGCCCGAGCCGACGTCCGACGAACAGGTGAACGCCGCCGCCTTGCAGTACGTGCGCAAGATCAGCGGCTACAGAGCGCCGTCGGAGGCCAACCGGGCCACCTTCGAACGAGCCGTCAGCGAGGTCGCCCGCGCCACGCAAGCGCTCCTCGACGGGCTCGTGACACGGGCACCGTCTCCCCGCCAGGTCTAGAAACCGACCATCACTTTCCTCGTAGGGTCCCACGATGACCGTGGAGCTGGCCGAGCTGACAGAGGTGGTCGAGCGGTTGACGGGGGCGACGAAGCCGGGACGGTGGCGTTCGAAGAAGCTGTACGACCCGATCGCCTCGGCCACGGCCGGCATCTGGCGGATCTCCGGGGACCGATGGTCGGTGGTGCTGAAGCTCGTCCGTCACGGCGAGGGCGGCCATCCCAATTGGCTGTCGAGCGAGGACCCTGACCACTGGTACTACTGGAGGCGCGAGGTCCTCGCCTACCAGTCGGGTCTGCTCACGTCATTCGTAGGAGGGCTGCGAGGTCCGAGGTGCCTCGGCATCTTCGAGCGGGGCGACGGCAGTGTGGCGTTGTGGCTCGAGGATGCGGGCCACGGATCCCCGGCCACGTCGTGGGGGCTCGAACCCTATGAGGACGCCGCCCGCCATATCGGCCAGGCCCAGGGTGCCCTGGCTCTCGAACAACCACTTCGGGCCGAGCCGTGGTTCTCTCGGGAGTGGTTGCGGGCGTACCTGACCGAACGCGACCGGGATATGGGGCTCCTGACCGATGCGACGGCCTGGTCGTGGCCACTCGTCAGGGACAACCTGAGCCGGGGACACGCCGAGTCGCTCCGGCGGCTGCGCCACGACCAGGGCCTGTTCTTGGGAGCCCTGGACCGCCTGCCCCGGACGGTCTGTCACTTCGACCTTCATCCGGCCAATCTCTTCGCCGTCGAAGGCCAGACGGTGCTGATCGACTGGGCCTTCGTGGGTGTCGGCGCCCTGGCCGAGGACGCCGCCGTCCTCGTCGCCGATTCCGTTCTCGACTTCCATGTCGAACCCGAGCTCTTCGGCGAACTGTTCGAGGTGGTCCGGCGCGGCTACCTCGACGGTCTTCGTCGGGCCGGGTGGGAAGGCCCGGCCGAGCTGGTCGAGCTCGGCATGTGCGCCACCCTGGGTGCCCGGTACGCGTGGATCGGCCCAGCGCTGCTGGCCGCCGTCGTGGCCGAGCGGTCCATCATGAACAGGCGGCCCATCGCTGAAGCCGTCACATGCTGGGCGCAGACGATCCCGTTTCTCCTGGCCCACGCCGACCGGGCCCGTCAGTTGGCGTGACCGGACCTCCGAGCGTCCGGGAGAAACAACGGCTCCGGGCGTCGTACTTGAACTCTCCGTAGGGTTCGATGGACCGGTAACCGGCTGCCGTGTAGAGCGATATGGCCTCCGGCTGTTCGGTGCCCGTCTCGAGCCACACCTGTGTGTAGCCGGCCTCTGCGGCCCGTTGCTCCAGAAAGCCCAGGAGGCGGCGGCCCAAACCACGACCGCGGGCGGCGGGGTCGACATACATGCGTTTGATCTCCGCCACCTGGGGACGCAGAAAGCGGAAGCCACCGCAGGCGACGGGGACGCTGTCGAGGACGGCCACGACGAAGGATCCCTGAGGGAGCGCAAAGTGCTCGATCGGCACCGGGCCGGGTCCTGCTCCACCGTAGCGACGGATCATCTCGGCCACGAGCTTGTCCTCCAGATGGCGCGCCCGGGGATGGTCGAGGGGGACGACCGACATGACGATCTCGGCCCCGGAGTCATCATCAACCATTCCGGCATGAGCATAATGATCTGATGAGCAACCGGGTTCCCGGCGAGGGGTGTTACGCCCAGATCGAACGGGAACAACGCTGGGTTCTGCGCTCTCTGCCTGACGGACTGGTTGGTCCGGTGTCGATCATGGATCTGTACATCAGTGGCACGCGTCTTCGGCTGCGCCGGATGGAGAGCAACACCGAGGTCGTCTACAAGCTCGGCCAGAAGGTCCGGTCGGAGCCGGACAAACCTGAGGTTGTGAAGCTCACGAACATGTACCTATCGGAGCGGGAGTACTCCGTCTTGGCCGTCTTGGATGGTGCCGAGATCATCAAGACACGCTGGCGATGGAGTCCCGGAGAGCGATCGTTGGCGGTCGACGAGTTCCGAGGTCCCCTGGCCGGACTCCTCATGGCCGAGGTCGAGCTGCAGCCGGGTGTATCGAGGCTGCCGAACCCGCCTTTGGTGGTCGCCGACGTCACCGACGACGATCGCTTCTCGGGCGGCACCCTCTCGGGGACGACAGCGGCCCGGTTGGCAAGCCTGCTGGTGGAGCTCGAGGTGAAGCCGTCGCCGTAGCCGAGCGCCCCGGGGAGCCTTACGCCGTGAGTCCACCGTCCACCGACAGAACGGCGCCGGTCGTATAGGCAGACTCGTCGGATCCTATGAAGGCGATGGCGGCGGCGATCTGCTCGGGCGTGGAGAAACCCATGCGGCTCATGATGCGGTGCAGGAGCTTGGCGTCGCCACCCTCGGGCACGGCGAAGTTGGCCACCAGCGGTGTGTCCACACCACCGGGAGCAACGGCGTTGGCGCGCACGCCCCGGTCGGCGTACTCGACGGCCAGGGCCTTGGTGAACAGCACGACACCACCCTTCGACGCGCAGTAGGCCGCCGACCACGGCGAGCCCATCAGGCCGGCGTTCGATGCCACGTTGACGATGCTCCCGTCCTTGGCCTCGAGCATTTGGGGTAGTACGGCCTTGGCCATGAGGAATGTTCCCGTCAGGTTCACGGCCAGAATCTTCTGCCAGAGATCGAGCGGCATGTCGACGGTATGGGAGAACGCCCCGATGCCGGCCACGTTGCACAACACGCTGACCCGTCCGAGCGCCCCCGCCGCCTGGCCGACGGTGTCAATCACCGCCGACTCGTCGGACACGTCGCACCGGTAGGCCTCGGCTTTTCCGCCCGAGGAGACGATCGACTCGACGGTCTCCTTCAGCCCGTCTTCCATCACGTCGAGGCAGGCGACCGCTCCGCCCTCCGCTGCTATGCGGACGGCGGTGGCCCGCCCGATGCCCGAGCTGGCGCCGGTGACGATGACTGTCCGGCCATCGAACCGCCCCTCCGATGGCCGATTGAATTGGGTGCTCACGACGATCTCCTTGTGTCGGTCCACAGCGTGTCGGTGTAAGTGTCGGTGCCGGGAATGGTGGGGATGAACGGGAGGGCGGCCACGATGCGACCTCGGCCCGAGGACTCGATCGCCGTCCGGTGGGCGGCGATGACGGCGTCCCACGCGTCGGCCGGATCGGTGTCCAGGAACCACAGGGTCATCTGANNCCATGAGCAACGGCAACGGATCGGCGGCGATCACCAGACGGGCGGCCGTCCCCGGCAACAACGAAGGGAGATGCTCGTTGCGCTGCCAGGTCTCGAAGTCGGGGGCGGAGAGGTCATCGGCCCGCTCGGTGAACACGGCCACCAAACCAGCGGAAGGATGGTCGAGGGCGAGTTCGGCCGGGAGCCCGTCGGCGTCGCGCTGCTGCTCCCAGGCATAGCGGTACAGCAGGGTGTGGATGTGATCGCGTTCGGTGAACATCCGCCCCGCTTTGTGCAGGGCCATCACCTGGTCGACGGCCCAGCGGTTCCAGACGTCGTGGTAGCCGTCGAGGACCCAGTACATGCCCAGGTAGGTCCCCCGGTCGGGCTCGCCCGTGACCTCCGAGGAGTCCGGATCGCGCAGGTTCTTCATGGCCGCCGTGGCCACGAACCGCTTCCCCGCGAATTGGTACGGGCCGATCATGCAGCCGGCATAGAAGTGATCCCGTTCGTACCACCGGTTGTAGGCCACCTCGCGGCCCCGGTGCGGTTCCACCAGGGTGAAAAGGATCGACCCGAGCTTGATGGGCTCGGCGCCGGCCACGATGCAGTGCTGCCTCGGCGGTTTGTCCGCCTTCTGTGCCTCGGAGCCTGTGTCGTCGGTCTTCTGTGTCATGAGACCACCTTCTTGTTCGGTGTCGTCTTTGTCCTCTTGGTCGGCGCCGTCGCCGCGTCATGCGTCGATTCCGCCGCCGTCAGCCGGGCCGACAGTGCCCGCTTGTCTACCTTGGCCATAGCCGTCAATGGCAATTGGTCGACGACCACAAGTCGATCGGGGGCCTTGTAGTCGGCCAATCGGGAGATCGACAGGGCCCGCAATTCGCCGATGTCGGGGGTGGGCACACCGGGGACGGGGACGACGACAGCGGCCCCGATCTCCCCCAACACGGGGTCGGCCACACCGACCACAGCCACCTCGCCCACCCCCGGGTGCCCGCCCAGGACGGCCTCGACCTCGGCCGGGTACACGTTGAAGCCGCCGGTGATGATCATGTCCTTGGCGCGATCGACGATGTAGAGATAATTCTCCTCGTCGAGGTAGCCGATGTCGCCGGTGTGCAGCCAGCCCTCGCGATTGAGCGTGTTCGGTGCAAAGTTCGGTCCGCGTACGACGATCTCAGCATCACCCTTGATGCGCAGCTCGACGCCATGTAGAGGTATTCCGAACGTCGCGATCTGAGAGCAGCCCTCCGTCATCCCGTAGGTGGGCGCGACCGGCACTCCCGCATTCTCCGCCAGCAGCGTTGCCCCCACCGCCCAATACCCATACTGCACCAATGCATTCCGCAGTATCTCGACAATGGAGTGGGTCCAGATGTTCACTTGGAAAAACCGCCCTGCGACGCCGCGGAAAACTCGTGTCTGTAGCTGCTAATTAAATTCCTACGAAACTCTAGATCAAATTCTCCGGGAGCTTCAGAAAAAGAATCAGCGCGCGATTGAACTCTTCTGGACACTCTTCATAAGGCAGGTGCCCGACGTTCGCAAAGACCACGGATTGGACATGCTCGAAATGCCGAGCCAAGGGTTCCATCGACGAAACATAGACCGCCGGATCTTTGCTTCCCCACAGCAGGAGCGTAGGAATCGGCGCGAGCTTTGGTAATAGAGCTTGAAGTTCCCGTAGGTCGGCAGTCCATGTGCGAACAATGCTGAGCCCATGCTCGAACAACCCAGGCTTGGTTGAAGGCGCCAAATAACCGTCAATGCTGCCCGCGGGAATCTTGTTCTTGTCGGCAAAAAGCCGTCCGTGCCAGTAAGGAAACAGAGCGGGCACGCGACTGATCGTCGAACGAAACAAAGCCGCACCCGAGCGACGGCCGAAGAACGGCGCCAGCCAGGTACCATGCGGGGAGTAAGGATTCACCGGGCAGACCAGAACTAACCGCCGCAATCGCGCTTTGCAGCCTCCGGGAGTCATACACTGCGCGGCCGCAGCCATTGCCACCGCGCCCCCTCGCGAAGTACCCAGCAAATCGAAGGACTGAAGTCCCAGATTTTCAACAAATCTCAGAACTCGAGCCGCAGTCCCTCGCATGGAATGGTCAAGCCCCGCAGGGCGATCGGAAAATCCCGCTCCCAGCAGGTCCGGCGCGTATACGGTGGCGTAAGGCGCAAGCGCTGGAATGGTATATCTCCAGGAGAACGAATAGGCGAACAGCCCGTGCAGCAAAATCAGCGGCGGTCCGGACCCGGCGCGCAAATAGCGCATGCGGGCGCCATCGATCTCCATCCAACACACTTCCACGCCATTGCTCAAGACTGGCGCCGGGCTCGTGGAAATTTGCGGGGCTTCATTCATTATTCATTGCAAAACTTTATGGCACTTCGGGACAACTCTTTCTTCTCCACTGGAGTCTACTTAGAGGAACGCCTCTGTCGCTTCACTCTGGGGAGCTTCGGCTCCCCGTTTTTNNCCTTCTGCACCAATGTGTAGCGTGCCGCGCCGATGATGCCGCAGTCATCATTGGTTACAATCTTCACGGGCATAGTTTTCAGAATCAATGCCATGCGCCCTTTATCAAGGAAAGATTCCAGAAAGATGGGATCTTTCATCCTGGGAACGATTTTCGCGGCGATACTTCCTCCAATAAAGATTCCCCCAGTTGACATGAAATTCAATGCGCAATTACCAGTTTGCGCACCAAACACGCTGACAAAAATCGATAGCGTCTGATCGCAGATCGCCGCCTTGCCCTCCATGGCCAAGCGTGAAATTAACGCCGGAGGATCGGGCGCGGCAGCCATCTCGGTGCGCAACCATTCCGGCTCGTCGGCGGTGTGCGCGTCGCGAAGAAAATCGTAGATATTTTTAATTCCCGGTCCGGAGAGAACCCGCTCGCAACTGATGCGACCGTACTTTTTTTGCAAATATGCAAGCAACTCGGTCTGAAGCTCGANNCCCGCCATGCCCAGCCCAGTTTTGGCGGAGATCACGGCTCGATTGCCCTCTGCATCCTCGGAGCCTTCGCTTAGCGTAATGAAATCTTTCGACTCCAGGCCATCGATTCCATACGCATACGCTTCCAGATCATTGAGCAATCCAACTGAATTCAGTTTGAGTTGGGCTGCCACTTCCAGGGCATCGACCGTCCAGGGCAGATTAGAAATCTTACTGCGTCCAGCCCGCACCGGCCCGGCCACGCCTAGGCAGGCGCTGTGAACTGGGATGCCTTCGGTTTTCACGAAATCAGCCAGAATGCCAGTCAACCCGTCGTGCTTCTGACGGGCATAGGTTTTTTCCACGACGCATTGCAGCCGGTTGCCTTCGGTCTCAAAGGCGGCCAGCCGGGTGCGCGTCGCGCCAATTTCACCGGCAAGAATCACTGTTCAATAAGAATCATGGTTCAATTCTCCTCCACTGGCGGCCA
>PKWD01000110.1 GCA_003131945.1 Acidimicrobiaceae bacterium | reverse complement strand
ACTTCCTCATGGCCATGGACAGCTTGGATGGGAGCGGACTGAAATCAAGGTCTCGCGTCCCACGGGGGCTTACGAACGTTCGAAAGGAATTGAGCCACGGATGGACAGCCCAAATCAGATATTCGGGCCATAACATCGACGATACTCCTCAGATATACCTATTCAGGGTCGCGGGGGCGGAGTCACTTGCCGTGGGGGCAAGAGTAAGCTGCATCTGGTGTTCAGCACCTCCACCAACAAAGGAGATAGCTTCTAGCTCGTTGCCGATCAGCTATCCCGTCTTAGGATCCGGGCTTAGCCAGCCTGTAACACCGGCCACCGCCATAGTGACAATGAGCCATCCAAGAATTGTAAAGGTCCACGCCGCCAAGACGAACGGAAGCCCGTAGCGGTGGTGCAAGTCGGGATTCCAATTGTCCCGTTGGCCGAGGGAGATGATAGGGACAACGATGTCGAAGCCGTAAGCCTCCGGACTGAAACATGGGTATGTGTCCGTACACCGGGCTCGGACTAGGGCTTGATTGGCGCCGGTCGTTTGAGTGGGCATCATCACCCCTTCCTGATGCGCTACCGCGAAAACAGCTGCTGCAAGGAGGACTAAAATGATCAGGTATCGACCTGCCCGGAGCGGCTGGTAACCATAGCGAACGAGTTCGCGACTGGCTTGGTGCCCGATCGACCGTAGGCCGCGAAGCTGACCACCCCGTTTACGTCGATCGTCTTCCTTGGCTATGGCAACGGCGCGAGCATCTTTCGGTCTCCCGCTATTGGAGTAGAAGGCCCGGAGTTGCTGGTAGGGCTGTAGCGCATATGTGGATCGACGAACCCACTCAAGCCGGACGTTCACGTCGTCGAATGCCCCAGGAGCCAGTCCGTTGTATGTGAAGCCATTGATACTGAGTAGAGGCTTCGTCGCCGTGCGAGGCCAGCTATCGATATCGTCGTCGAGGAGCTGGACGCTTACATCGTCCAGAAGCAGTTGTCCCGAAGGGTTGGCAGTCATGCCCTTCCAGCTAAGGACCGATCCGATACTCATGCCGGTCCCGGCAAACGCGATGTCACCCTCCTTGGCGGGCTGAAAGCTGGCGCCTACGCACTGAAGCCGTCCCGTGAGCTTTGCCCTCTCGAAATGAACCGCGCCTTTAGCAGAGAAACGGAATGGCTTAGTATCTTGGCTATCCAGCCAAGTTTCGGCACCGACTGTAACTCCGCGGGCGTCGATTGCCCGCTTGTGATCGACAAATTGGCCTCCGCGACAGGAAAGGTCTCCGCCAATGACCCCCTCGACCAGCACGATCGAACCATGTGCCGCAAACGCTCGTTCGGAGCTTGCACGGAGAAGCAAGTCCGTACCCACCCTGACCCCATCCGCCACAATCGCTGTCTCGGGGTGGCTAATCTGAGCTCCCTCACAGTTCAGTTGCTGGCCGATTACTGCGCCGACAAGATCGATTGTTCCGAGAACTTTGGCATTGGCGAGAACAAATGATTGGCCAATCGTTGCGCCGTTAGCATCAATTGCGTACCCGGTTTTTCCTTCGATCTTTGCGTGTGACGCGTCAAACGACCCACTGAGTTGACACGCAAAGAAGCTGATCGGTGCTAACGGTTGTCCATTCGAAGCGACGCGTGGCGAAGTTGCAGTGCCACGAGGCGAGCGCATGAAGCTAGCTGCAGAGCAGTCGAAATCTCCTTTGATTGCGGCACCATCAAATTGAATCTGCCCGATGGACGCGAACGAACGGCTCCCATCCCGATTGCATCGCACGCTCCCATCGACGCGTATGCTCTCGGCGCGGACGGACCAGCCGGTTACACTTCGAAGACTTGCATTCGTGAGAATGAGGTCGCCAGTTACGTGTGCTCGGTTGAATACCACCTCGCCCTCTGACTTGAAACCGTCAGCAAAGGTCACAGAACCGGCAACCGTCATGTCCTCCCCATCAAGTGCCACGTCATGACCACCACTTCCGATCTGACTATTCGAGCCGCGCAGCTGTCCGCCGATTGCGGCATCCGTCAAGCGCACGCGACCACGAGCTTGAAAGCCATCGCCGATGGCAAAGTCACCACTTACGGTGACGTTGCGGGCGTCAATGGAATCTACGAGTCGATCGCCCGGTCTGTTCGCGGCCCAGAAGGTTGCTTGGTTCGCTACAAGGCTTCCCAGCTTGGCACCAAGAAGAGCCATAGAGCCCACGACCCGAGCTCGTTCGAGATTGACCGATCCTCCGACGACGGCGTCCGTGAGGTCCAGAGCCCATTCGCCGGGATTGAGGAACGTGCCTCTACATGCCGAAAGGCTTCGGCCAATCGATGCACCTCGCAATACAACGGCGCCCTGAGCTTCAAAGTCATCATCAACCGCGAGCCGGCGATCAATCGTGATATTCGAGGCGTCGAGGTCCCCTAGTTTGGATCCGCTCAAGACCAGCCACTTGATCGACGCTGCTCGCGCATCGATGCCTTGTGGTATCTGGCAGTTCAGGAGTTCCAGGGGGCAAATGCATTCGAGGCTTTGTAACTCAAGTCGACCGGTCACCGTCGCGTTTGTTAAACGTACAGCTCTGCGCTTAACTGGCCATTGCGGATATGTCGTGCCGTCAAGGAGCTCCATTATTTTCTGAGCAGGCACAATATCGCCCTCAGCATCAAAGAGCTCGCCCTTTGCCGAAGCCTGCGCAAACGCATTGATGTCCATCTGGTAATCCTCCCGCCGGCGCTGAGTGAAACGCTACTCTGACCCCAAATGGGGCGCCAGCGCTTCTTTGAAAAGGCAAAGAAGCATGTGCAAAAGGCCGTGTGCCTGTTGGCTAGGGTGGCGAGGCGAATGTGGCTGAGTCGTCATCAAGATGGATATTGCTGCATCGTGACGTGAGGAGAGAGGCGATCGTTAACGTAGCGGCGATACATTCAGATGCCGCCGATCTCGGAAACTCC
>PKWD01000226.1 GCA_003131945.1 Acidimicrobiaceae bacterium | reverse complement strand
CGGGGTTTTTCAGGTCAAAGTAGCTAAGCTTCGCAATCAAGCGTGAGGGGAACTCCACCGAGCATCCGCCGACCAGAGGGACCATCGAACCTTCCCGCAACCAGCGCGGTTCCCTGGTGGTCGGCGAAGATCACGCTTCGACCTCTGAAGGAGAGCCGGGTTGCGACAAAGGCGGAGCCGCTCCTTGACGACATCGGTCACGTAACCGGTGGGGTCGCCGCCATTCACGGGAATTGACGGCTTCCCGGTCCAAACGCGTTGTTCTGGGCAAGGTCCGGGCCAGCTGACCGAGTGGCGGGACTGACCCTGGGGGACGATGGTCGTCATCGACGTTGGCTTGCTCGTGGTTGGTGATCGCCTTGGAGGAGATGTGGATGACCGATCGGCTGCTTGAGAACGAGCACCACGCATCGCAAGCATCGACAAGAACGACTGCCCAAAACGAGCGGCGCCAACGCGTTTAGATCCCGAATGTCTCCCGGGACAAACCCAAGACAGTGACCGGGCGGTATTGATGCTCCAGTGATGCCCTAAGGAACTCCCGACATGCGGAACCACTCGCAATCGTGGGCGACGCCGTCACTATGGTCGCGGTCGGCAACTCGCCGCGCATGCGACTGCCTGTCAGTCTTCGGGGAGAGCAGCAAAATCACCCTTCATTTTCCGATACCACCCCATTCCTGATATGGGATGTTTCCACCTACCTTTCATGCTCTTCAAGGCACTTTTGTGCGCGTCATCACCTCCCGCAACCACTTCTTTTAAGTGGCCATCTTGCGCTTTTATCACTTCATCAGCCGTATTTCCATGGAGTGGGAGATCACATGCTCCACCCATTTGTCTACATGTCATTGTTTTCATGAGTCTCACATCCTTTCATCGAAAACGTCTCTGCCCAGTCCACAGCATCCAGGTAGGTAGGTCAGGCCTGCGCGATGCGGACGAGGTTGCCGGAGGGGTCGCGGAACGCGCAGTCGCGNNCCGCCGTGCGGCTGGAACAGAACGATGTCGACGTGCTGCCCTGGGGCGCCAACTGTGACCCACCGGAAGCCGTCGGACGGGACGTCGTTGCGGACTTCGAGGCCGAGCGCATCGCGGTAGAAGCCGAGCGCGGCGTCGGGGTCGTGGACGGGGATGAACATTGCGGAGACGGTGACTGTCATGCCATAACAGTAGGAGCACCGACCCCTTCTCTGCTTCTCCGATCCTGCTTGGTGCTAGGCGGGTCGGGCATCTGGTGCGCCAGCACCGCCGCGCTCGGAACCGACCAGTACGCTAGGTCGACAGCGCTCAGACAGTGACCGTGGTCCGCCGCGGTCGCGTTGCGAACATGGTCACGCACGACGGAAGGACCTCGAGGTTGCGGTGGTCGCGCGCGCGGTACTGCGACGGCGTCACGCCGACGATCTCGGTGAAGCGCGAGCTGAACGAGCCGAGCGACGTGCAGCCGACGGCGACGCAGGTGTCAGTGACCGACTTCCCCTGACGCAGAAGAGCCTTTGCGCGTTCGATGCGTCGTGTCATGAGATAGAAGTAGGGAGTCTCGCCATACGCCGCACGGAACTTGCGGGAAAAGTGCGCGGGCGACATCAATGCTATACGCGCCATGGCCGGGACATCGAGGGGCTGCGCGTAGTCGCGGTCAACGAGGTCGCGCGCCCGGCGCAAGTGCACGAGGTCGGCGATCTCCTCCGGTGTCATGCCGACGACGGTACCCGACCGGTCGCCCCCTCGGTCGAAGAACACGGGTCGAGGCCGCCCCGAAGTGGAATCGATAGTTCACGACGTCGACCGACGGATATCGCGCTGGCCCGACTTTCTCTTCTCACGCCTCTGCCTGGGAGGAGCGGTACCGAGGCTGCCGGAGTGTTGCCCGGACGGGGCACAGGAAGACAAGTCCAGGTGAATGGGCTCGAATCGCGCTTTGACGCCCAAAGCGATCGGCCCCGAGATCCTTCTGCAATTCGGTTCGCAAGCGCCGTAGGGTATGGCCAACCACGAAAGAATCAACCAAGGGAGATCACGGTGACGACCGGGGCACTCGAACAGGCAATCGTATCCACCCGCAGCGTCCTGACGGCGGTGTCGAAGAACCAACTCGGCGACGACACGCCGTGCGCCGCATGGAAGGTCAGTGATTTGATCAATCACATCGTGGGTGGGTTGTACTTCTTCGAGGCTGGCGTCAAAGGTGAGCCACCCGCAGGTGATGTGACGGACTTCTCCGCCACTGACTTCGTTTCTGCCTTCGACGAGGCAGCGGGACGCTGTGTCGCCGCGTTTCAGTCCGACGGAGTCATGGAGAAGATGCTCACCTTGCCATTCGGACAGATGCCGGGGGTAGCCTTTGTCGGGCTTGCTGCAACCGACGACTTCACACACGGATGGGATCTCGCCAAGGCGACGGGGCAGAACACCGATCTCGCACCCGAACTCGCAGAACAACTTCTCATCGGTGCGAAGCAGGCAATCTCGCCGGCGTTTCGCTCACCGGAAGGAACAGTCTTCGGCCCTGAGCAGCCGGCACCGGCCCGCGCGAGCAAGGCCGACCAACTCGCCGCCTTCCTCGGCCGTAAGGTGTAAGGAAACTTTCGGCCACTCAATCGTCGAGGTTCTTCTGAATATGACCCGCACGGGATCGATCCGGCCGCACGATTGCGAGCGCGTCAGCTCGCGAGCAATCAGCACCTCACTCCGGCGCTAGCCGGCAATTGCGGACGGTCAACTCGGACTCCGCCGTGCGCAGTAAGGACGGGTTATCGGGGCGGTAGCCGGAGGCAGATCTACCGGGCCGAACAACCGACGCCGAGCCTGGCCCCGTACACTTCGTCGGCGGCCTGGCGAATCGGCGGCACTCAGGCGGGCCCTCTTCCCGGTGTTCAGGGAAAGTATTCGGCTCTCGCAGGGGTAAGCCCTCACGCTGGGACCTGCGCGGGTCCGCCCGAAGGGGCGGTCCCTACCGCGAGCAGAGCCCACGACGGGTACTCGAACGACGTTGCTAGGCTCAGCTGAAACTGGTTTCGGAGTTCCTCGGCAGCAGCGAGGGTGACGGCAGTGTGTTCGGGGTCGATCTCCGATTGGACCGGCTCCGTGGGATTCCGGCCCGAGCGGGGCGCGCTCGTTCCCCGGCGCGTCTCGTTGCGAAGGAGACGGAGAGGCCATCGGCGATGGTGGGGGCGAAGGAAGGCGGATCTTGACTTCCAGCTCATGGGTCGTCGCCGGCCTCGACAACGGCGGCACTTGCAACAGCGCGACGGTGCTCGACGACTCGGGGCGCTTCTTGGTGGACCGGCTGGTCGAGAGCCCCAGCCGCGTCCGAGATGGGCCGAATGTGGCGGTCGGGGCTCTCGTCGAAGCCCTCGACCACGTGCTCGGTCTCACAGGCGTGGCGAGGGAGTCGGTGCGCGCCGTCGGCCTTGGGTCGCCTGGCCCGGCGAGCGCGGATGGTGTGATCTCCTCGAAGGGCGCGACGAACTTCTCCCAGGCGGCCTGGCACGGGTTCGATTTTCGCGGCGTGCTCGAGCGTCACCTCGGCGTTCCCGTCATCTACAACAATGACGGCAATGCCGCCGCGCTCTACGCTCATCACGCGCACTTCGGGCGCGAGGCGGCGCTGCGCTCTTCGATCTCGGCGATCGTCGGCACAGGCCTGGGCGGCGGAGTGATAGAGGCCGGGCGTGTCATCCGCGGAGCTGCCGGCATGGCAGGCGAACTCGGCCACGTCCACATACCGATGCAAGGACTGCTCGCAGACGGCCAGCCAGTCCCGGAATGCAAGTGCGGCTTCGTCGCCGATGCCGAGAGCGTCGCCTCGCTGACAGGGATCGAGAGAAACCTGCTGCCCTACTGGCTGACGCGCTTCCCCAACCACGAGCTCGCGAGCCTGGCGTCGATCAGCGAGGCCGCGAAGCTCGTCCGAGGCTGCGGAGACTCCGAAGACCCGCTGGCGCTCGAGATCTTCGGCCAGCAGGCGATGGCACTCGGGCGGCTCTTCACGATCGCGAGCAACTTCATCGATCCGAACGCCTACTTCGTCGGCGGCGGCGTCGTCGAGGCCTCGCCGAAGTTCCGCGAGTGGTTCCTCGCACGGGTCCGCGAGCACACGTCGCTCCGCGAGGAGCAGCTCGAGGTTTCGACGTTCGCGCTCATCCCCGATCTGGACATGGCGGGTGCCCGAGGGGCAGCGCTCGCGGCTTTTGACTCGCTTGACGCGCTCTGATCGGCGGAGGAAGCCGCACCCGCAGGTCGCGTCTGACATTCGGCTCGTTGACGTACGAACGGGCCGTACAGCGTTCGAAGGCGGTTCGCTCGTCGCCGAGACGGTGTCGAACCTGTTACCTCGGCGACGCCAACCGCTGGAGCGAATCGGCCGAAGCCGAACTGACGTCCCTTGGCTGGGAACCACCGAACCGGGCGAGGCGTCCCAACTGGGTCGTGATGTACCCGACGCTCTCACCTCCGGTTGTCGCCATCGCCTGAATACT
>PKWD01000021.1 GCA_003131945.1 Acidimicrobiaceae bacterium | reverse complement strand
ATCAGTGGGGAGTCGAGCTCGGGAAGGTCCTGGCCAAGGAGATCGTCCCCGCGCTGGCGAGCGAGGACGAGCCGCAACTGGACCATGACTCCTCCACCAACGCACTGATCCGCCGATATCGTGCTCTGAAGAGCCGGTAGACCGAGGGAGGGTGACGATGGCAACGCAGGGCCGCTGGTACTGCGCGCTCGGCCAGTTCCGAGCCCCGGCAAGAGCTCAGCGGCGCGCCACGTCGATCCTCTCGACCGACTCGCCGCGTCCGACCAGGATCGTGCTCAGCATCTCGGGGGGGAACAATCCGTGCTCCACCACTCCTGGGGTGGCCGCCAACCAGGCTGCAAGACCTGCCGGGTCACCGATCGGGCCCATGAAATCAGCGATGACTCCACCGTCGGGGCTCGGCGGGACATCTCGAAGGCGTACCTGACCCAAGCGTTCGAGGGTCGATTCGAGTCCGAAGTTCAGCAACTCCAGCGGGACGGGGGCTTGGAGCGCCGTCACGGGCTTCGTCGAGTCGGCGATGACCACGAACCGCGCTGCTGAGACAGCCACCAGCTTCTCGCGGGTATGGGCCGACCCACCGCCCTTGACCAGCCATCCTTCGGGGCTTATCTGATCGGCACCGTCGATGGCGATGTCGAGGCGATCGAAGGTNNTCGAAGGTGAAGGGCTCAACGGCGATTCCGAGCTGACGCGCTGCTTGCTCGGTACGCGCAGATGTGGCGACACAGCGCAGGACCAGCTTCCGGTCGGCCAGGGCGGGCAGGAGGTAGGCCACCGTCGATCCGGTGCCGAGGCCGACGCGCATGCCGCTCTCGACCAACGACGCCGCCGCCTCGGCCGCAAGCTGCTTCTCCTTCTCGATGTCGAGTTCCACCGCTTCTCAGGATGGGCCAGGGTTCCCGAACCTGCAACTCCTGATTCTCGACACCGTTTCTGAGCGGACCCGATGTCCATCCGTTTCCCACCAATCGGCCAGGAGCGCCTAGCAGTACTGCCAGCGTTGACCATGCCCTCGGCCCACTCCATGCACTGGACATCGAACCAGATAGGAAGAAGATGCTTCACGTAGAAAGCGTGCACCGTGATGGCGGGACCGGTGAGATCTTCGTATTCCTTGATGCGGAGGCGCTCGTCCTTCTCCTGGAAGCGACGACACTCTGCCAGGGTGGCGTCGACCTCCTCGCGGGTGTCCACGAGAAGGCCGAGGTGGTCGTAGCCCGGTGACGATATCGGAGAGTCGCCCTCGGCCAGCAGGATGAACTGGCCGTCGTCGGGCCACAGCAGATGACAGGACTGTCCGACCACATCTGTGTCGAGGGAGGTCCAGCCCAGTACATCGCAATAGAACGCATCCACTTCGTCACGGAACTCCTTTGTCAGAGTCCCCCGTTCGAATGACAGCTCCATGTGGTTGAACCGCATCCTGGTCATCGTGCGCTCCTTCTCGATGCTCGGATCCGCAGCTCGATACGTCACGAGCGTGGCGAACTTCCCAGGTGGGTCACGCTATCTCGGATGCTCGCACAGCACCCGGGAGTGGCCACTCGTCAGGTCTGGCTGGCTTCTTCCACGGTGAGCTCGGCCGCGGGGTCGGCCTCCAGTCGGTCGTCGGGGATGGGTATCCCACTACGGACCGAGTAGCCGAATGTTCCCTCGTCGATCCGCCGCTCAGCCCGGTCGATCGCAGCCAGGCGCTCACGCAGACCACCGGCAACGGCGTCATCCACCTCCTCGGCGGTCAGGCGTTCCGCCGGATCAGCGAGGTCACCCGGTTCGTTGGCTTCTGCCCGGTCCTCCTGGCCAGCGGTACGTGTTCCCTCGAGCAGCGCCTGCACTCGAGTCCGCTCGGTACGCAGCAGTGTTCGAGCACGATCGTCGTTCATCGTTCCTCCCGAGACATCGAGCCTCCCTAGACATCGTCATGGCATCCAGCCCAGGTGCACTTCGTTCGGTCTATCCGATCACAACGTAACGCCGTGTCGCCCCATCTGCCTGGGCTGGTCCGCCGAGGCAGATGGTTCGTGTCACGCTCAGAATATCGACCGTCCTACCGGCCCGGTCGTTTCGGTGAGGTGACGGAGGCTCAGGAGGTCGCCTCCAGGTCGTAGCTGCTCGAGGACCCCAGGGGTCCGAGACGTTCGTCGCAGACGAACGTCTACGGTAGGGCCGCGTGGCCGGCGACCGAGGGTCTCTCAAGTCAGGGCAATCACTGCCACAACCGGTGGGGTTCGTACTCGGCGGGGGAGGCAGCCTCGGGGCCGTCCAGGTCGGGATGCTCGAAGCCCTGACAGAGCACCACGTGACCCCCGATCTGGTCATCGGCACTTCGGTTGGAGCGCTCAACGGCGCCGTCATTGCGCTCGATCCCACCGCTGCCGCCAACCGGTTGTCCCATGCGTGGGTGCGCATCACCCGAAACCAGATCTTTCCGGGCGGGCTGTTCGGGCAGGCGCGGACCCTGCAACACTCGAAGACACACCTCTTCCCCAATAGCGGCCTCGCCGC
>PKWD01000083.1:614-22098 GCA_003131945.1 Acidimicrobiaceae bacterium | reverse complement strand
CGAACTGGTAGGCTTCCCCAGGCGCAAAGGCGCCGTCCGGCGATTGATGAATCGATTGTGATGTGAGATGGGGTTTTGAGGGATTCCGCTTTGGCTGGCAGGGCTGTAGC
Source organism: Acidimicrobiaceae bacterium (assembly GCA_003131945.1). The sequence continues at coordinate 21,988 of PKWD01000083.1, read as the reverse complement.
GTTGGGGAATGATTGATGAATCGGCCATTCGCCAGCGGTTCGAGATGCTGCGTCCAGCGCTTGACGAGCGCGGACGGCGGCGGTTTGCGGCCGCCGAAGCGCTTTCGGCGGGGCGGGGCGGAGTAACCGCGGTGGCGCGCGCCACGGGCATCGCGCGCAGCACTATCGGACGTGCGCTCGAAGAGGTACGCAGCGGAGAGAGCCTCGAAGAAGGGCGGGTGCGCCGGCCGGGGGCTGGCGGCAAGCCGAGGAGTGAGATGGATGCAAGCCTGATCGATGATCTTTGTTCACTGGTCGAACCCGAGACGCGGGGCGATCCGCAATCGCCGCTGCTTTGGACCAACAAGAGCGTGCGCAAGCTCGCCAGCGCGCTGCGCGACATGGGCCACCAGGTCGGACGCACGTTGGTGAACGAACTGCTGCACAAACTCGGTTATGGTTTGCAGGGCAACCGCAAAACCCGCGAGGGATCGCACCATCCGGATCGCGATGCCCAGTTTCACTATATCAACGACTACGTGAAGGCCGCGCTGGCCGCTGGTGAGCCCGCGATCTCGGTGGACACCAAGAAGAAGGAACTGGTCGGCGATTTCCGCAATGCCGGGCGCGAGTGGCATCCGCAGGGCTCACCGCCCGAGGTTCGCGTGCACGACTTCGTCATTCCCGAACAGGGGCGCGCCGTGCCTTACGGCATCTATGACATCGCCGACAACGCCGGCTGGGTCAGCGTCGGCATCGACCACGACACCGCGGCCTTTGCCGCCAACGCTATCCGTAGCTGGTGGACGCAGATGGGTCGTGAGCGCTATCTCGATGCCCGCAGCCTTCTGATCACCGCGGATGGCGGTGGCAGCAACGGCTCGCGTATCCGCTTGTGGAAGATCGAACTGCAGAGGCTCGCCGACGAACTCGACCTGCCGACCGATGACAGGGATCGCCTGCGTTGGTCGGCACTTCTCCATGACATCGGCAAGCTGGCGGTTCACCCTGACATCCTGAACAAACCCGGCAAACTCGACGACGCCGAGTGGGAGGTCATCAAGAGGCATCCCCTGGAAGGGGCCAGGCTGACCGCACCCCTGGCCGGCTGGCTCGGGGAGTGGGCCCACACCATTGCCGAGCACCACGAGAAGTTTGACGGAAGCGGCTATCCCTATGGGCTGAAGGGCGACGAGATTTCGCTCGGAGGTCGAATCGTGGCCGTCGCCGACTGCTACGACACCATGACAATGGTCCGCACCTACAAGGCTTCGATGAGCCCGAAGGCGGCCCGAGTCGAACTGGCCGCCTGCGCCGGCACCCAGTTCGACCCGAAAATAGTGCGGGCCTTTCTCGATGTCTCGGTTGGACGACTCCGACCGGTGGCCGGGCCGTTGGCGTGGCTCGGGTCTCTTCCGTTTGTGAGCAGCATCCCCCAGGCAGTCTCGGTGCTCGGGCGGGTGGGAGCGGCTTCCGTCGTGGCTACGGGGGCGGTTGCCGCCGGGACCTTGAGTGCACGACCGCACACGAACCCGCTGCCCTATGCCGCGCAGGTGACGCCTACGACCGTTGCCGGGGCGCCGGCGTCGGGAGCCGGACCCACGGGGACCGGATCGGAGCGGTCGCATGGTGGAAACGGCGGTCGGCCCGACGGCCCGTCGACGGCGAAGACGGTCGGCGGTCCGGGTCGCTTGGGGGGTGGTGGCGCCTCGGGCACCGGGTCCGACGTCGGTGGCTCCAGCGGTCCCACCACGACGACGTCGACGCCGGCGAAGGTACCGGCGACGCCCACGGGAGTGGCTGTGACCTCCGGGAACGGCGACGTGACTGTCTCGTGGTCACAGCCGAACGACGGTGGCAGCCCCATCACCTCGTTTACGGTGACGCCATACGTCGGCAGTGCGGCCCAGGCTCCACATACGTTCACCTCGTCGAGCACGTCTCAGCTCGTCAGCGGACTCACCAATGGCACCTCGTACACCTTTACGGTGACTGCCACCAACGCAGTGGGTTCCAGTTCCCCGTCGGCTCATTCACTCCCGGTGACACCCGTCGCTTCGTCGCTGAGAATCATCAACGGTGGTGGCAAGCCCGGACGTGCTCAGCAGGGGGACCAGATCATCGTGACGTTTTCCCCGGCGCCATCGCCGAGGTCTCTTTGTGCCGCTTGGAACGCCACGTCGTACCCCGACCTCGCTGACCCCAACGTGGTGGTGCAAGGAACGCAGCCAACGTCCGGTGACGACACGATCACCGTCACTGACACGGCGGACTGCAACGGAGGCTTCCACTTTGGCAGCATCGATTTGGGTCAAAGGGACTACTTCAACAGCAGCGCGTCCTTCGGTGGGAGCGTCGGCGGGTGCAGGATTGTCAAGACGACTGAATGTTCGACCATCCACTGGGATGGACAGAACACCCTGACGATCACGCTCGGTAAGGAAGGTAACGTCCAACCGATTCAGACCGCACCTAGCGTCCTTGTGTACACGCCCGATCCCGCTCTTGGCCTTTCAGCGACGATCAGCAGCGGGAGGCAAGAGAACTTCTGATCTTCCGGGCCGACTCGCTGGCCATGGCGGTGTGACGACCGAAGCCTTCGGGAAGGAAGCCGAAGGCATCGCTACCAGAGGCTGCTCAGCTCGGCGTCCACGACGTTGGTGATGGGTAGCGACGACGCCGGCAGCTCGAGGTCATCGGGCCCCCTGATGGCGCGGTGGTCGAGCAGGCTGTCCATGTCGGGAGGGAGAAACCGCGTCCGTTGGGCGTAGCTGTGCTTGTCGGTCCAGCCGGCCGGCTCGCCGTGGTGGTAGCGCAGGGGTGCGTAGATATGCAGATGGCTCCGGGCCCGGGTGAGAGCCACATAGAAGAGGCGGCGCTCCTCGTCCACCTCCTCGTCGCTCCCGGTGGCCAGATCCGAGGGGAAGGCCCCGTCGGCGGCGTGGATCAGGTGGACCACGCCCCACTCACCCCCCTTGGCCGAATGGACAGTGGACAGGGTGAGCCAGTCGTCGTCGAGGGACGGGGTACCGGCGAAGTCCCCGGTGGAGGTCGGTGGGTCCAGGGTGAGGTCGGCCACCAGCTGGTTGGCGTCCGGGGCATCGGCGGCGATGCGGGCCAACGCGTCGAAGTCGGCCAGGCGCGCCTCGGGATGGTCGTAGCGACGACGGATCATGGGCTCGAGCGCGCCGCGGATCACGTCCACCTGCATGCCCGCGGAGAGCTGGTTGTCCCGGCAGGACCCGAGCGCCGCGGCCAGGGCGGACAGGTCCGCCGCCGAACGCGGTGCGGCGCCGCATTCCTGCGGGGCGACGCAGAAGCTGGCCAACGGATCGGGACCGGCCCGTCCGGGGTCCCGGACCCCCAGATGGCGCAGGACCTTCTCGATCGAGGTCGGCCCCGTGCCGTGGGCCAGATGGAGGACCCGCATCCAGGCCAACTCGTCCCACGGGTTCTGAACGAGGCGGAGCATGGCCAGGAGGTCCCGGACGTGGGCCGCTTCCAGGAAGCGGAGGCCGCCGTACTTGACGAAGGGGATATGTCTCCGACGAAGCTCCACCTCGACCAGGTCGCTGTGATGACCCGTCCGGAACAGCACGGCCTGTTGGCGTAGGGCGATGCCCGACTCGTAGTGATCGAGGATGGTCTGGCTGACGGCCATGGCCTGGGCCTGCTGGTCCGGACAGGTGGCCAGGCTGGGACGGACGCCGCCGCCTTCATCGGTCCACAGCCGTTTGGGCACGCCTTCGCCCACCCGGGCGATGACGGCGTTGGCGAGCTCGAGTATGGGAGCCGTCGAGCGGTAGTTCTGCTCCAAGGTGATGGTCGACGTCCCCGGGAAATGGAGCGGGAAGTCGAGGATGTTGCGCACGGTCGCGGCGCGAAACGAATAGATCGNNAGTCGAGGATGTTGCGCACGGTGGCCCCCCGGAACGAGTAGATGGCCTGGGCATCGTCGCCCACGACGGTGATGGCGATGTCGTGGGTCGCCATGGCGCGCAGGATGTCGGCTTGGACCAGGTTGGTGTCCTGGTATTCGTCCACCAGGATGTGGTCGAACCGCTCACCGAGTGCGGGGCCGACGGTGGCGTCGGTCACTGCCGCGCGCCAGTACAGCAGGAGATCCTCGAAGTCGAGGAGGCGGTGGTCCCGCTTGCGCGCGGTGTAGGCCGAGAAGATCGTGCGGAGCCCCTCGACGTCGTCGGCGCACCACGGGAACCAGCGGATCACCGTCTCCTCCAATGGCATCTGGCTGCTCACCACGCGGCCGTAGACCGAAGCCACGGTCTCGGTGCGGGGAAAGCGGGTGTGGCAGTCCGCCGCCACCGGGGCCCGGACCAGGGCCAGCAGATCCCGGGCGTCGCCCTGTCCGATGACACTGAAGCCGTCAGCCAGTCCGAGCGCCGCGCCGTAGCGGCGTAGGAGGCGGTGGGCGACGGAGTGGAAGGTCCCGGCCACGACCCGACGGGCCAGCAACGGATCGGTCAACTGCCCCGCCCGCCGGGCCAGCTCGGCGGCGGCCCGCCGGCTGAAGGTCACGAGCAGAACGCGCTCCGGCGCCACGCCCTCATCGAGGAGCCGGGCCAGCCGGCTCACCAGGGTCCGGGTCTTGCCGGTTCCGGCACCGGCCGCTATGAGCAGCGGCCCGTCACGGTGGTCCACGGCCAGCCGCTGGGTACGGTTCAATCCTTGCGCCCATGCGGGTCCGGCGGACCGAGCGACCTCGAGAGCCTGCACAGCCGGATACTAGCGGCCTGATCGAACATACGTTCGACTCCGGCCACCGCATCGGTCGTCCGATCAGCTCAAAAGATCCTGGATGTCCTGCGCCGTCAGGGCACCGGAGGCGAAATCGCCGGCGTCCATGACGTTGGTGAACAGAGCGGCCTTCTTGGCTTTGAGCGCCATGACCTTCTCCTCCAGGGTGTCCTTGGCCACCAGGCGGTAGACCATGACCTTCTTCGTCTGGCCGATGCGGTGGGTGCGGTCCACGGCCTGAGCTTCGGTGGCCGGGTTCCACCAGGGGTCGAGGATGATGCAGTAGTCGGCCTCGGTCAGATTGAGTCCGAAGCCACCGGCTTTGAGGCTGATGAGGAACACGGGAGCGGTTCCGGTCCGGAAGCCCGAAATGACGTTGTCGCGTTTGCGGGTTCTGCCGTCGAGGTAGCAGTACTCGATCCCGGCGTGATCGATCCGCTGTCGGGCCAGGGTGAGGAAGCGGGTGAACTGGCTGAACACCAGCACACGGTGACCGTCGGCGGCGATGTCTTGGAGCATCTCCATGAGGGCGTCGAGCTTGGTGGAGGGAACGGTGGTGTGTGTGGCATCGACCAGGGACATGTCGAGACTCGCCTGTCGCAGGAGGGTGAGGGAGCGGAAGATCTCGAAACGGTTCGTCTGCATGTCGCCGAGAAGCCCAAGGACCTTCTGACGTTCCCGATGCAGGTAGGTCTGGTAGAGCTTCTTGTGTCTGGCATTGAGATCGAGCTCGAGGACCTGTTCCTGCTTCTCGGGGAGGTCCTGGACGACCTGCTCCTTGGTCCGGCGCAGGATGATCGGCCTGACACGCCGACGCAATTGCACCAGGCGTTCGGAGTCGGCCTTCTTCTCGATCGGTGTGCGGTAGTGATCGGTGAAGTGGTCCGGACTGGTGAAGAGACCGGGCGCCGTGATGGACAGCAGGGACCAGAGCTCCATCAGATTGTTCTCGATAGGCGTTCCGGTCATGGCCACCTTGAATGGCGCTGGCAGCATTTTGGCTCTCCGGTAGGCCTGCGAGCCCCGGTTCTTGGCGAACTGGGCCTCGTCGAGGAACAGCCCGGCCCAGTCAATCGCCGCGTAGTCGTCGTACTCGAGACGGAACAGTGCGTAGGACGTGATCACCAGGTCGACGTCGGCCGCCATCTTCTCCAGGGCGGCGCCCCGGCGGGTCTCGGTCTCGGTGACGGTGACGGCCCGGAGTCCGGGGGCGAACCGTCGGGCTTCGGCCGCCCAGTTGCCGACGACGCTCGTGGGGGCCACGACCAGATACGGCGACCCGGTGAGCCCCCGTTCCTTCGTGTGGCACATGAGGGCCAGGGCCTGGATGGTTTTGCCGAGGCCCATGTCATCGGCAAGGACGCCACCGAGCCCGTGTTCGTGGAGGTAGGCCAGCCAGTTGAACCCGGTCAGCTGATAGGGCCGGAGGGTGGCGTCGAGACTGTGGGGGGCGGAGTGTTCGATCCTGGTGCTCGCCTCGGTGAGGGCCCGCACCGAGGCTTCCCACTCAGAGGCCTGGGCCGTGGTGACCCCGAGACGCTGGAGGTCTTCCCACAGGCTGGCCTGGAAGCGGCTGATGCGAATGCTGCCGGCCCGGTCGTCGGTGAGCGCCCGGGCTTCGGCGATGAGCTCGGCCAGTTGGCGGAGTTCGGGGCGATCGAGGGAGAAGTAGGTCCCCGAGGGCAGGATGAGATGCGACCGTTCGTGGGCCAGGGCCACGAAGAGCTCGGCAAAGGGGACGTCCTCGCCCTCGACGGAGATGGTGACCGACAGATCGAACCAGTCCCGATCGTCTGACGGGAGTCCTCCCAGACTGACAACGGGTGCGTCGACGACTTCGTGGTATGCGGGGACCGTCCCAGTTTGCTCGATCTCGACGCCGTCGATCTCGGACAGGGCGGGGAGGAGTTCGGAGACGAACAGCACGGCCGCCATCCCGTCGAGGACGGCCCCCGGGGCCAGGCGCTCACCGAAGATGGTGGTCTCGACCAGTCCGGGCACAGAGCCGACCACTTTCATCACGGCGTCGACGATGGAGTTTTCGGCCAGACGATTGCCGGTACCCTTCGACGCGTCCCACAGCCGCTCCCGCCATCCCGATCCCGCCGCCCCCCGGGTCCAGGTCAGCTCCACGCGGTGCCCCTCGCTGTGTGCGGCGGTGAGAAGAATGCGGGCGGCGGGCGGCGCCGGAAGATCGACGGACCCGTCACTCGAACGCACGTCGATCCGACGCCGCAGCCTGGGGTAGAAGTCGAGCAGGAACCGCTCCTCGTCGGGCGGGGGCACCCGCAGGGGCGTCGACGCCAGGAAGCGACGAAGGTGGTCGTCCACGGGCGCCGCGAACGGAGCCATGACGAGATGGGCGCCGGCGGCCCGATCGGTCGGACCGTTCCACCAGGCGATGCCGTGGGCCGGCGTGCCGATCAGGAGAGACGAACCGAGGGGGACGTCGCCGTCGTCGACGGCGACCCGGGGCCGGAGCTCGAGCCTGCCGTCGGACCGGGTGGCCTCGAGGGTGACGGAAGCGGGAGCGATCCGGAGGTCGACAGGCCCGGCCTGGCGCCCGCTGTGGATCAGGGGCAACTGGAGGTCCCGGGCCTCGACGAGCAGATCCCAGAGGCGGCGGCTGTTGATCGCCTGGAGCCAGACGGATTCGGCCGACGAGGCATAGGAGCGACCGATGACCACGCGACTGAGCGCCAGGAGCTCGGAGAGAACGGTCAGGTGCTCAGCGGTGCGGCCCGTTACCGATCGCCGGTAGGAGAGGTAGTCCAGGTTCGACCATGAGATGCCGGTCCTCACCCAGCGTCCGCTGGGGCTCCGCAGAACCGGTCGGACCCGGATCCCCGCCGCCGACGTGTTCGACGCGGGCGCGCTCTTGGGCGTCGTCAGGACCAGCTCGAACTGGAGTCCGATCTCGGCCGGAGGCAACCAGTCCGGATCCGATTCGGCCGGACCGGATGCATTGGCGGACATGAAGATCTGGAGGGGGGTCTCCCAACGGGGCGCCTTGGTTGTGCGTTTGGATGGCGGCGTTCGCTCGGCGCTCGACCGGGGCCGTGGGGCCGGCGTTGGCGCCGATGCCGGGGGCGCATCTCGGTTGGCCAGAAGAAGGGCCACGGCGTGCTTGCAGTTGATCTCGACCGGGCAGGTGCAGACGGCGTCGATCCCCACGATGCGGCCCGACGTCGATCGTCGCACGATGGCCGTCACCCCGTAGGGGGATCGGGCCCCGCCCTGGACTTCGCCGAATGCGCAGGCCCCGTCCTCCGTCCACCGCACGCGTCGGACCGCCCCCTGGCGGGCATAGGCCTGTCCCCGGGTGAAGGTCGCCGACCCGACGAACCTCCTCAGGCTCTCCACTTCGGCGGGCGTGAGCACGCTTGCGCTCTCCTCGGGTCGGGACGTACCCAATGACGGTAGTGCCCGGGTGTGACGCCGAGAATGGCCTCAGGAGTCGCTCAGATTCCGGAAAGCTGCTCGGTCTCGAGGTCGAGCGGAGTGTCGGCCAGCGGCTCGGCCAGGTCCACGAATACAGCCATGGCCGGGTCGGAAGCCTTGGCCTCGAAGGCACGGCGCAGGTCGGTCACGCCCAGGCCGTCGGGGTCACAGAAGGCGCACTCGATGAAGGGGGTGGTACTGGAGGCCGTCGGGTAGTGGGGGAAGACCCCGCCCTCGATCCCGGCCACCATGGCCCCGATGGTTTGGCCCACGCGGTCGAGGACTTCGCTGGTGACGGAGTAGCCGATCCTGTCGAACTTGCCTTTGACCGAGACGAACCAGTACTCGGCTGTGACATCGGCGTCGGGGGCGCCCCGGAGCAGCCGGGCGGCCTGGCCGTAGACGGCGAGCTGCAGTTTCTGGCCCTGGGCGTCGGGGTTCTCCTCGGACAGGTCCCCGTAGCCGCGGGAGCTGCCGGTCTTGTAGTCCACGACGTGGATGGTGCCGTCGGCGGCCATGTCGACCCGGTCTGCCATGCCTCTGAACTGGACGGACCGGTCGTCGGGGAGACCGATGGCGATGGTGCTCAGATCGGAACGGGCCAGGCCGAAGGCCAACTCGGCCGCCACCGGCCGGGTGCCGTTGCTCATGCGGTGGTCGCTGTCGGCCCGGAGGAAGCGCAGGAGGTCGGCGATGATCCTCTTCTTGTCGCGCTTCCAGAAGACGGGCCGTCCGGTCAGGCCGTGGGTCTCGTATCGGGCGCAGACAAGTTCGCCGATCTCGATCATCCGGTCGCGGTCCGAAGCCGACCACGGTTCGGTAGGCCCGGGCTGATCGGCCACTGGCCGCTCCAGGACTTCGGCGATGAACAGTTCCAGGGCATCGTGGATGAGAGAGCCCCAGTCACGGGGAGATATCTGCAGGAGATCCTCGGGGTTCTCCACCGCGTCCACGCCGAGGACGGAGCGCAGGAGGTAGGCGAAGGGGCAGACGGCCCAGGCCTCGAGCCTGGTCGCCGAGGTGGGTTGATCGGCCGGTGAGGGGACAGCCAGGCCGCTCAAGTTCCCGTCGTAACGGGTGAAGTGTTCGCTTCGACGGGCCGCCACGACACCGGCGCCGGCGTTCAAGGTTGCGTCGCCGGCGGTGGCCAGTGCCGAGGAGCTCAACCGGGTCGAGCCCTGGCCCATGAGGGCACGCAGACGGTGCTCCTGCTCGCTGGCGGGAAAGTCCATATGGCGGAGACCGGCGTCGAAGGAGGCGACATGCTCCAGCCAGGGCCGGTCAGCGGCGAGCAGCTCGTCCGACCACCAGCGCTCGCCGGCGATGGCGCTGGCCATCTGCAGGACCCAACGCGAGGGGACCCGCTCGATGTTGCGACGCAGGTCGCCTCGGGGGACACAGAGCACCTGACGCCAGGCGCCGGCCAGAGCAGCCAGCAACTGGCGGTGTTGGCTCTCGACGCGCTGCGCCCGCAGCGGCAATTCGTCGCCGGTCGCCTCACGCTCGTGATCGGGGAGCAGGGAGTCCTCGTGGGTGGGTGAAGGAAACAGCCCTTCGGCCAGACCGAGCACGACGACCAGATCGAGGTCGAGCCCGACCCCCATGCTGATGGATCCGACGAGCACTCCTTCGCCCATGCGTCCGACCCGACCGAGGTCGGCTTCGAGCTCGAGCTCGATGGTGCGGGCGAATACGTCGAGGGCCACGGACTCCTCGACGGCGTCCAGGCAGGCCAGTCGGTCGAGAGCCCGCTCCGCCCGTTCGGCCCCCTTCTGCTCCACCAGCGGCCACGAGACTCGACGGCGCTCACTACCGAACAGGCTCTCCAGACGCCGACGGGCCCAGCCGACCCGCTCGCCCCACGGCCGGGGCCGGGCCGCGGCCTGGGCCAGGTCGTCGATCAAACCCAGCACGAAAGCCCGGAGATCACGCGCCCGTCCCGCATCGGAGCGGGCGCGCTCGGCCCGCCACTCCGGCGCGTCGGGATCAGCCTCGGCTCGCGCCGCGCTGTCGTCTAAGTCACCAGCCAATGTGGCCAGTCGGAGGTCCCAGTCGTGGCGCCCGCCGACGACTCCGGCGTCACGGGAAAGCCGCTCCCAGGCGGTGACCGGGATGGCCCCACCATCACGACGCAATCGAGCCCCAGCCAGCCAGGCAAAGACGTCTTCACGCCGGAAGCCGCTCTCGGGCAGCTCGAGCAGTTGCAGCAACGTGCGACCCGCCACCCGGGCGGTGAGCGGCATCACTGCCGCCCCATTGAGGGCAATGCCGGCGGCGGCCAGCTGCTCGTGGGCCAGCCGGGCATAGGGCTCGGGGCTGGCGTGGAGGATGGCGATCCGGTCGAGCGGCGTCCCCGCCCGAGTCGCGTCGACAACGGCCCGTACCGCCGCCCGAACCTCCTCGTCGCAGTCGGACACGGTGACGATCCGCGTCCGCTCGCCCACCACCTCCATCGGATCGATATCTGCCGTCCCCTCACCCGTCTCCGCNNTCGTGACCTCGGCGTCGGCCCGCGCGTCCCCGGTCGTCCCGGCGATGACGGCCAGATCACCGAGTTCGCCAACGGACCGCAGCAGTAGCCCCCCGTGTCGCGAAATGCGCTCAGGCAGGTAGACGACAACAGCGCCGAGGCCACGAATCGCCGACTCGTCGGTGCGCAGCGTCTCGACGGCAGAATCGATCAGGTCCTCCTCGTCGTACCAATCCATATCGAGTCGGCCCCGGGCCGCCCGATGGAGACGAACGACATCGGCGGCACGATTGCTTCTCCTGGCCAGGGAGTCGAGGGCGCCATCGGAGAGATCACGGAGCTCCCGGTAGGCGGCGATCAGCGCCGTCTCGGTCGCCGCGTGGCCGGCGACGGGAGCGAAAATCCCGGGCCGCTCGGCCACAGAAGCCCGAAGGGCGGCGGCAATGACCGGCGTCGACACCGGCCTGCGCCCGGCGCCGGCCAGGCGGGAAGATCCCAGAAGCTCGGCCATGCGGTACACGGTGACGAAGGAGACGGCGGCCACGCCGATCCCCCGGCGAGAAGCCGGCCCGAGCGCCCCCGACGCCAGTCGCCGGCGCGTCGCCACACCCACGTAGTTCGAGGGGACCACGACGCTGACCGGCGTCAGCGGATCGCCGTCCTTGGCCTCGCTGACCGCGGCGCGCAACGCTTCAGCCGCCGGCCGCCCGTATCTCACCCGCCGGACCTCGACACTCACGTCTTGGATCGTAGGCCTCTATCTGGACNNCCAGAGAGCACCCATCCCTTCGAGAGAATGGGTGCCCTCACCACGAGGCGACGACTCTTCCATTCGCAACCGCACCGACCGTCCTGACGGGCCGGTGACCGTCACTCGCTGTTATCCCTCCGTCCTAATCGGCCAGACATTTCGCGTCTTTCCAGCTTTCCTTGCCGGCCTTGGCCTTGATGTGGCTCTTGTGGCCGCCGGCCACGGCGTCGGTATCCGACTGCTCGAGCTCCAAGTCCTCGTCGAGGGCGGGGCCCGTCGTTGTGCCTGCATCCTTCGGTGCACTACCCATGTCGTTTCTCCCTGCATTTGGCGGTTGGGGGGCGATATGGACACTGTAGTGAACCACTTTTCGGCTGTCTGTCGCCCAGACGACACAACGGAAAATAGGCTCTGAAGTGGGATTATCGGTCGTAGTGGTGCGATAGCTACGCCGAGGTGTCGACGAATTGCTGCCGGTAGAGATGCGCGTAGAGTCCCGACGCGTCGAGGAGGGCGTCGTGGGTCCCGGATTCAACGACACAGCCACCGTCGAGGACGACGATGAGGTCGACGTCGCGAATGCTCGTGAGACGGTGCGTCACGATGAAAGCTGTGCGTCCTCGTGCCAGCAGGTCGAGATTCTGCTTGATCGTCTGTTCGGTTTCGGCGTCAAGGGCGCTGGTGGCTTCGTCGAGAAAGACAACCGATGGGCTCCTGTACAGGGCTCGAGCGATGGCAATGCGTTGTGCTTCACCTCCCGAGAGCTTGAGTCCACCGTCGCCGATACGCGTGTTGTAGCCGAGGGGCAGCTTGCTGACAAAGCTGTCGACGTCGGCGATCTGAGCCGTTTTGCGTAACGCCTCATCGTCCACGGGGTGAGATCCGAAGGCGATGTTCTCGGCGATGGTGGCGTCGAAGACATAGGGGCTCTGGAGTACGAAGCCGATCCTGGCGCGCAACTCTTGGTGTCGAACGTCGGCAATGTCGACGCCGTCATACGAGATGCTGCCGCTGGTGGGTTCGAGAAGGCCGGCCAGAAGCCGGAGGAGGGTGGACTTGCCCGAGCCCGACCGTCCGACGAGGGCCACCGTCGTCCCCGGGGGCACGTCCAAATTCACCCTCGAGACGGTCGCCTGGTCGTGGGGTCGGTAACGGAACTCCAGGTCGTGGACGACGATGTGACCCTGCAGCGATGTCACCGGACGGAGGCTGTCACGGCGGTCGCCCTGCTCCGGTTCGTGAGCCAGGACATCGTGGATCCGGGCCAGCAGGACCGATGACACCTGAACTTGGTCCCAGAAGTACATAAGAGCGAGGAGAGGCGCCGTTGCCGTGAAGACAAGGGCCATGAAGGCCACGTACTGACTCAGCGAGATTGAATGAGAGTGCACGGCGAGGGCCCCGAGGTAGACGAACGCCGCGTAGGTGGCCAGCGTGAGGCCGGCCACCAGAGCTTCGTAGCGGCCGAGGGCCAGATACGCCGGTGTGACGCGCCCGCTCACCTCGGAGAACGTCTCGCGTAACTTGGCCCGGAGCCCGGACTCCGCCCCCAGGGTCTTCACCGTCTCCACGCCCTTCAGCAGGTCGATCTGACGCGATTGGTAGTGCCCATGGGCCTCCTCCATGGCCGCGAATACCGGTCGGAGTCGACGTTGGGAGTACCGCATCATGCCGGCGTAGAGCGGGATCGTGGCCAGGAAGGCCAGGGCCAGAGGCACCGAGTAGGTGGCCATCAAGACGATGGCCACCACCAGGAGAAGGGCGGCGGTCGCCGCTTGTATGCCCTCTTGGACGATGAGCCGGCGGACATCGGCCATGCCGGCCACCCGTCGTTCGAGATCACCGGTGCGCCGGCGGGNNGCGGGCGAAATACGACATGGGCAGGTCGAGAAGTTTGGAGGTGAGAAAGTCGAGGGTCGAGGTGTCGAAACCCACGGCAACGGCAACGAGGATCCGTCGTTGCAGGTACAAGCAGAAACCGCTGGCGGCCACGATCCCGAGAAGCAGCAGTCCGAAGAGATTTATCCTGGCCACACTCGTCTTCCCGTTCAGGGCGGCCACAATGTGCTGAACGGTGACGGGAACGGCGACCTCGCCTCCGGCCACGAGTAGTGCGAGGGCGAATGCCGCAACCAGGGTCCCCCGGTGCTCGGTGATGAATGGCACCAGCCATCTCAGTGACACTTCATCTGTGGGTGCCTGGTCGAGATCGGTGGTGCGCTCCACCGTGGCGCCGAACCCCGTCCAGTCGTGGTCGAACTCGGCACGGGACACGGTCCGAAGTCCGATGGCGGGGTCGGCGATGCGAGCCTGGTCGTGGCTGAGTCCATAAAGAACGACCCAGTGGTCGCCTCGCCAGTGCACGATGGCAGGGAGGCTGAGCTGATCGAGCCGGTCTCGCGACACGCGCCGGGCATCGACGTCGAGCCCCGCGGCGCGTCCCGCTTCCACGAGACCGGTCAGGGTCGTCCCCTCGGTTCCCGTTGCGGCGGCATCCCGCAGGAATGTCACTGACACGTCGCGGCCGAAATGCCGAGTCACCATGGCAAGACACGCAACTCCGCAGTCGGTGGCGTCGAACTGGGCGACGAACGGAAAACGCCGACCTCTGCGCACGCGTCTCGTCGACAGTGGTCTCGCAGGCTCTTCCTTCACCCTCGGGTGTTCGGACCCCTGTTCGTAGGGCAGCTGGTCCTCGACAAAGTCAAGAGGGACCTGTTCAGCCCCCCGCCGGTCGCGCTGATCGGCCAGCTCCCGGAGCCGAACCGCGAATCTCGGACTCGCCTCCTGCAGCTGCCGGACGGCGTCGCCGTCCACGCGCAGCAGTCTCGACTCGATGGCGGCGGTGACCGTGGCCCGACGAGGCGTATTCTCGAAGAGTCCCCGTTCACCGAAGAAGTCACCCATCCGTAGATAACCGATGACCTCCGCATTGTCCCCCTGTGAGACGGTCAGCCTGCCGGCAACCACGGCATAGACCGCACCGGCGGGATCGCGCTCGTGCACGATGACGTCCCCGGCGGCCACATCCAACGTCTCGAACGACTGCAGGAACTGCGACAGCACGTTCAAGGAGAGGGCAGAAAAGGCGGGGTGGAGCCGCAGGACACGAAGGATCTCCTGCATCCGGATATGAGCGGAAAGGGCGTCGGCAATTTCGGGATGCAGGTCGACCAGGGCATCGAAGGCTTCGCGCGGTAAGCGCAGTACCTCCACGTCCTCTGAGGCACGCACCGTGGCCGTACGGTGAGCCCCCGCCATCAGAGCGGCCTCACCGAACACCGCCCCGGGGTCGACCCGGCCGAGCATGACGTCCACGCCATTGCGACGGACGACGACTCGGGCACTCCCCGATGTCAGGACGAAGAGGCTGTCGGGTTCATCGCCTTCGCGCACGATCTCGTCACCGAAAGCGAACTGCTGGCGGCGGAACATCTGGCATACCAGTGCTCGCAAGTGATCGGGTACGAGAAGGACGAATCCCACCTCATGGAGGAGCACGAGCTCCGCCTCCGTGAGGCGTTGGGGGCTGTCGCTGATACCGGTGCTCATACCGGTCCGCGCCAGACGTCACGACCGATCAGTTGCCGTTTCACGGCCTCGACGACCAGCTCCTTCTCCACGTCCCTCCGAACGACAGGATCGGTCGGATCAGGGGGTTCACGGTGGCGCACCCAGACGACCGACCAGTGGGAATCGTCACGGACCGGTCCGACCGGGGTGTGGAGTTGCGCCGAGAGCATGCGGGCTGCGAGTCCATCACCGAGTTGGCCGGCGCGGACCGTGCGCCACTCGACCGTTCCTCCGGCGCGGTCAGCGATCTGCTTGGGTGGGAGACCGTCCTCGTTTGCGCACAAAAGCGCTTCACGCGCCGCCGATTCCGTTGCCACGACGCATGACTCAAAAGTGACGACGCTCCATTCGAGCCACCGTTCGGCCACGAATCCTGCAATTGTCGACTCGTCGGCAATGTGCTCCCCCAGCCGCTCGTGGGCCCGACGCCATGCCGTCAGGGTGGCCATGCGCTCGCGCCACCAATCCTCTCCCATGGCACCGAGCTCGGTTGTGTCGTCGTCGACGGTGGGTTCGGCGAGTTGGTCGATCTCGGTCGCGGTCGGTACCACGGCGCCGACCAGCTCGGCGGCCGCCAACCACGAGAGAACACGGCGAGACTCGCTCTCCCAGAACCCGCGACAGAACGAGTCGACGCGCAGGGCAATCTCGAATTCGGCGGGCATCCGAGGGGGCCGAGATGGCGACAGGGTGGGCCCGCCCAGCACCACGGCACGCCTCAGGTGAGACTCCCATTCCGACATGGTGATGGCCCGGGCGGCGAGCCAGGACCGGAGATCTTCGCCCGCCTCGAGCTTGCGATGCCTCCGAAAGGACTCTGCGGCACGGCGCACGTCGTCGTGGGTCGCCGCCCCCTCTCGGGCGCGCTGGATACCCTCGGCGCACCAACAGACGAGGGCGTCCCATGACCCGTCGGAGATTCCGGCCAGGACGACGTCCTCGTAGCTGACCGTGTGGTCCCCCACCTCCACGAGCGGCCCCCGAGGGAGTGTTGCCATCGGCAGCATCCTCGCGCGGATCCTCCATTGATGGCGGCGACATGAGAATGGAGTCCCCGGGGACAGCCGGCGCCGACATACTCTCTTGGCCATATGGAATGGCCGATTCTGGCGGATCTGTCCCCGAGCGAAGGCCTTGAGGTCCTGAAGCTCTGTTCCCGTCGGCGCATCGGACGGGGTGAGTTCGTGTGCCGGGAGGGTGAGCGCGGTGACAGGCTGTTTCTGTTGGAGTCCGGCCATGCCCTGGTCGAGACCGTGACCAGCGAGGGAAACGTCAGCACGTGCGCGGTCATCGGACCGGGCGATGTCTTCGGCGAGCAGGCCCTTGTCTCGGGAATAGACCGCCGGGCGGCGTCTGTCGTCGCCATCGAGCCTCTCGACCTCTTGTACATGACCCGGCCGGAGTTCGAACGATTGAGCGTTGCTCATCCGGCAGTGAACAAGTTTCTCTTGACGATCATGGCGGCGCGCCTTCAGGACGTGACGACGCAGTTGCTCGAGGCACTGTATGGATCCGCCGATCAGCGGATCTTTTCGAGCCTCCAACGGCTGGCCCGCGCCTACAGAACGCCGGACGGCATCGGTGCTCGGATTCCTTTGCATCAGGGCCAGGTTGCCTCTCTGGCGGGAACCACCCGGCCGACGGCAAACCGGATTCTCAAAGATGCAGCACAGGCTGGTGCCATCCAGCTGGGCCGGGGCCATTTGCTCATCGTCGACATCGATATCCTGAACCGGCTCGCTTCTGAGGCGGGGTCAAGCCTGTGAACACCGTCCCGCCAAGGCACAGCCGAGGTCGGCCACGCCCGGCCACCACGGTGCCGAGGGTCCAGCCCATCTTGTCCAGGACATCGGTGGTGGGCGGGTAGCCGACCCGATCGAACGTCCCCTGGGCCGAGACGAACCGGTACTCGGCCGGCAGGCGGGATGCACCGAGCAACGAACGACAACGCTGACTGGAGACACACCGAACCCGCTCGGCCACGCGATGCCCGACGTCAGGCGAAGAGAGAATGCGCGCCCGTTGTCGTAAGTCGGGCATCGTTGTTAGCATTGGGTAGGGCCGGTCTATGGGTTTTCAAAGCCCAGAAAACGGGTAAAAGGGCCTGCTACTGAGATGTCTCGACGGCGGACGTCGGTCTTGCTCGGCGAAGGGCTCAATTCGGTGAATCCGGCGCCTGTGGCTCCGGTGGAGGGAGTGGCATCCGGTGCGGAAGTCGAAGATTACGTGGGTGACGGGTGCGGTTGCTCTCCTCCTGGTTGCCGGGCCGCTGGTGACGTCGTCGGCCGTCTCGGCCGCGTCGTCGGGCACGGGCCCCACGCCGTTGAGCGCGGCACAGGCGGCCGCATTGTCGAACAACGTCACCCAGAGGGTGATCGTTGTTCTGAAAGACCAGGTGTCTCAGTTCCCGTCCTCGCGCGCGCTGATCAAGAGCCGGTCCGCCGTGGTGAACAGCCTCCAAGCTCCGATCCTCGGTGACCTGACCGCCACCAAGGCTCACAATGTCCACTCGTACACCACCATCAACTCGGTGTCCGCCACGGTGTCGCCGGGCGAAGCGGCCCGGCTGGCCGCCGACCCGGCGGTGGCCGAGGTCGTTCCCGACCAGATCATCAAGCTGGCCAGTCCGTTCGATGCTGCGGCCACCCCGAGCGCGACGGGCTCGGCCTCTCGCACTCCGCCGGCCGGAACCTGTCCGGCCAAGGGTGCGCCGCCGCTGCTCGAGCCCCAGGCGCTCGGTATCATCCACGCCGACGCCACCACTCCGAACGCCGGGACGGCCCGCTCCCTCGGGATCGACGGCTCGGGTGTGACGGTGGCGTTCATCGCCGACGGCCTGGACATCAATGACACCGACTTCATCCGGGCTGATGGCAGTCACGTCTTCGTGGACTACAAGGACTTCAGCGGCGAGGGCACATCGGTCCCCACCGGTGGTGACGAGGCTTTCCTCGACGCCAGCTCCATCGCAGCCCAGGGTCGCAAGGTCTACAACATCAGCCACTACAGCGCCCTGCCTCTGAACCAGCCGTGTGACATCCGGGTCGAAGGTGTCGCCCCTGGAGCCAGCCTGGTCGGGCTGGACATCTTCGGGGCCGAGGATGCCGGTTTCGAATCGTCGTTCCTGCAGGCCATCGACTACGCCGTGTCCAGTGACCATGTCAACGTGCTCAACGAATCGCTCGGGAGCAACTACTACCCCGACGACCAGGCCAGCCTCGATCTCATCAAAATGGCCAATGATGCAGCCGTGGCTGCCGGGACCACCGTGACGGTGTCGAGCGGCGACGCCGGCGTCACCAACACCATCGGTACGCCGGCCACCGATCCGAATGTGATTTCGGCCGGAGCCTCGACCACCTACCAGCTGCCCGCCCAGATCGGCTATGGCGGCTTCCAGTTCCCGGGGGTGACGGGGTTTCTCAACAACAACATCAGCGCCCTCAGCTCGAGCGGCTTCGAGCAGGACGGGTCGACCATCTCTCTGGTGGCGCCCGGCGAGCTCAACTGGGCGTTGTGCTCCAAGGACATCAAGAAGTACAGCGAATGCACCGACCTGGCCGGCCAACCGGCACCGGTGGAGGAGAGCGGAGGGACGAGCGAGTCGGCGCCCCTGACGGCCGGGGTGGCCGCCCTGGTGATCCAGGCCTACGGCAAGACCCACGGCGGGGCGTTGCCCAGCCCCGCTCTGGTGAAGCAGATCCTCACGAGCACGGCCGATGACATCCAGGCTCCGGCCGACGAGCAGGGATCAGGTCTCTTGGACGCCTACCGGGCCGTGTTGGCGGCCGAGGCGTACAAGGCTCCGGCCGCGACGACCGCCGTGCCCGACACCCTGCTCGAGAGCACGCCGCAGTTCAACGCCACCACCGCGGCGGGGACGGCCGAGAGCTTCACCGAACAGCTGACGAACCTGGGGTCGACGCCGGAGACGGTGGCGGTCTCCAGCCGCACCCTGGGCGCCTACTCACCGGTCACCTCGGCCACGGTGACCCTCAGCGACACCTCCAGCCCGAAGAGCGTCGATTACCAGGGCTTCACCGACAACTACCAGGCGGTGACCTTCAACGTGGGAACCGGAGTGGACCGGCTGAACGGCTCGATCGCCTTCCAGGCCACGTCGAGCGCCCTGGCGGGCAGGGTCAGGATGGACCTGATCAGCCCGACGGGTCAGCTGGCTGACTATTCGCTTCCGCAGGGCATCGGCAACTACGGCGACGCCCAGGTGGCCGACCCGGCGCCGGGCATGTGGACGGCGTACATCTGGAGCCGTGACAGCGCCGGTGGTGGAACCACGGGCCCCGTCATCTTCGGAGCGAGCGTCGCTTCCTATAAGCCGTTCGGCACCGTCAGCTCCCCCACTCTGACCATCGGCCCCGGCGCCACCGATCCGGTCACGCTGTCGGTCCAGACGCCGTCCAGTCCCGGGGACATGTCCGGGTCGCTCGTGGTCTCGTCGTCGTCGCAGGCGGCGCTGGCCATCCCCGTGACCCTGCGATCGCTCGTGCCGAGCGGTCCGACCAAGTTCTCCGGCGTCCTGACCGGTGGCAACGGCCGGGCGTCGTTCACCGGGGTGACGGAGTACTACCAGCTCGACCTGCCGGCCGGAGAGCCTGAGCTCAACGCCTCGGTCAAGCTGGCCAACAATCCCAACAACCAGACCTACGCCTGGTTGATCGATCCGTCCGGTCAGGCCCAGGCCTTCCAGAGCAACGGCATCGTCACCGTGAAGGGCGGCCAGCTCTTCTATACCAACAGCCTGGGGACCAGCCTGCACATGATCGACCCGGCGGCGGGACGGTGGACCCTGATCATCACGTTCGCCCCCACGGTCTCGGGGACAGCCCTCAGTGAACCCTTCACGGTGTCGGTCGACCAGAACCCCGCCGCCGTCAGCACGGTGGGGTTGCCCATTAGTGGCCGGATCAATGTCGACCATCCGGCCGTGGTCGACGTGAAGGTGACCAACACCGGGATCGCCCCGGAGGCCTACTTCATCGACGGGCGCACGGACGCCACCACGCAGTACAACCTGCCCTCGGTCACTTCGGCCCAGGCCACCGTGCCGCTCTCGGTGACGGGCAACATCCCCTTCTATCTGGTGCCCAGCCAGACGACGGAGATCGACGGCACGGCCACGACGGCGGGAAGCGAACCCATCCAGTTCGATCTGGGTGCTCCCTCCGGGGACCCCGACGTCGGATCCGGGCAGGGGCTGTCGGTAGGGGCCACCGTGACCGGCACTCCGGTGTCGGCCGGGGAGTGGGATCTCGCCCCCGACGTGGTCGGACCCTTCGGCCCCACCGGAGCGACGCCCGAGACGGTGGACACCACGCTCACCGCCACCACTGAAGGCTTCGACCCCGCCGTGAGCTCCGACACCGGAGACCTGTGGCAGGCGGCCATCGGTGCGCCAATCACGGTGAGCCCGGTGATCGTCCAGCCGGGGAAGAGTGCGGTCATCCCGGTGATCTTCGCTCCCACGGGGACCAAAGGCACCAAGGTCTCGGGGGTGCTGTATCTCGACGACGACAGCCTCTTCTCGCTGTACGGGACTCTGTCGCCGAACGCCGACACGGTGGCGGCCGTCCCGTACTCCTACGTCATTCGGGGGTAGCGCAACGAGCTCGGGAAAAGGGGGACGCTTTTATAAGTGACGCCGGCGGAGCTCTCATCTTGTCGATGTCATGTCTCTGAGGGCACGTGCCGCCTTCTTCGCTTCGTACATTGCCTGATCGGCCTCGTGGACGAGCTTCATCGGGTCGGTGGCCGAATCACACTGGGCCAGAGCAACGCCCACGCTGGCCTGGAGCGGAACCAGGAAGCCTTGCACCTGGATGCTGTGCTCGGCGACTGTCCGACGGATGCGGTCTGCGACGGCATCGCCGTCCTTGCTGTGCTCATGACACAGCACGATGAGAAACTCGTCTCCGCCCAGGCGTCCCACCACGTCACACAGGGAGGTCGCCTTCAGAAGCGCCTGCGCCGTCACGAGGATGGCGTTGTCACCTGCTTCGTGACCGTACTCGTCATTGAGGAGCTTCAGGCCGTCGAGATCGACGAAAAGAACGGCGACGGTCTCTCCCCCCTCGATGCGCCGGCTGACGTCGGTAGTGAGGGAGTCGAGCACCGCTGCGCGGTTGAGCAGACCGGTGAGTCGGTCGTGTGTCGCCGCTTCCTGCAGGAGTGCCCGCTGAACCTCTCGCTCGCGGATCCGGGAGGCAAGGGTGTCGACGCTGGCTTGGAGGGCGTGCCCAGTTCGACCGGGCAACGCGGCGAACGACTCCGGATGGGCAAAGTCCTCTGCCGCCAGGGCGACGGCCGTCAATTCGACCGCCTTCAAGGTCGAGGCCATTTCGTTGAACGCAGCGGTTGCCGTGACCACTTCCCGGGGACCTCGAT
>PKWD01000083.1:0-537 GCA_003131945.1 Acidimicrobiaceae bacterium | reverse complement strand
GCGTGACGCGGCGACCACGAGCGCTTCGAAGGCGGCCACATACTGGAGCGCGGGCCGCTCGGAGCTACCCGCAAAACTTAGATTGCCGACGAACGGTGCCGGTAGGTCACCGATGGCGACGGACAGGGCCTGCTGAATCGTGGCGTCAAAGCGCCGATTCACCTGATTGTGCTGGAGGGCGGTCCACTTGGCCTCCGCCTTCGGGCCCAGTTGGCCGGCGAATTCACTGGTTGCGCTTTGAAATGTGCCGGTCCCCTGAGTCAGTTCCTTCTTGGCACCGGATGGTCCGGTACCCTCCAGGACATAGATGGCACCCTCGGCCTCGTCGTTGGCGGCCAGGAAAGCTGCATAGGTTTGGCGAAGTGCCGAGGCGTGGACCTCGAACGACCCTGGCGGCTGCCACGTGGCGATGTCTTGCTGAAGCCCCCGGTAATCCTTGTACCAGAGATTGTTGATATCGGTCCCCATCTTGGCCACGAAGGTGTGGACAGTGTCATAAGCGACTGTGTCGGCGGCGATCCGGGGGATGATCACGTG
>PKWD01000055.1 GCA_003131945.1 Acidimicrobiaceae bacterium | reverse complement strand
CCGTGGTGGCCGTGATCGGGCTGGGGTTGGGCTACTCGGTGTGGTCGCGCCGGACGGACAATCCGGCCCTCGAACCGGTGGTGCTGCAGAAGGCGTACTTCATCGATGACATCTACGACACGGTCATAGGGCGACCGGGTGAGGGGGTGGCCAGGTTCACCGCTGTCGTCATCGAAACCAAGGTCATCGACGGGGCCGTGAACGGGGTGGGTCGCCTGGCCCGGGGTGGGGGCGCCGTGTTGCGCAAGATCCAGACCGGCTTCGTGCGGCAGTATGCGCTCGGGATCACGCTGGGGGCGGTGGGGCTGCTGGCCTACATGTTGACGAGGGTGTCGTGACCCACGACAGCGCCTTCCCGTTCCTCACCGTTCTGATCCTGCTGCCGGCCGGCGCCGCCGTGGCGGCGGCCACGGTGCCGCGATCCATCGGGGAGCGGCGCCAGAGTCTGGTGGTGCAGGGGATCGGGTTGGCGGCCATGGCGGCCACGCTCGCTCTGGCCATCACCATCGCCGTGCGCTATCACGCCGGCAACGGCAGCTACCGGCTGGTGAGCGACCACCAATGGGCGCCGTCGCTCGGGATCTCGTGGCACCTGGGCGTCGACGGGATCTCGATCTTCTTACTGCTCATGTCGGCCGTGCTGTTCCCGTTGGTGCTGCTGGCCAGCAAGGTCAAG
Source organism: Acidimicrobiaceae bacterium (assembly GCA_003131945.1). The sequence continues at coordinate 14,459 of PKWD01000055.1, read as the reverse complement.
CGCGACCCGCGGGCGTTCGTGGCCTGGTTGCTGCTGCTCGAGGCGGCGTGCCTCGGGAGCTTCGTGGCCCTCGATCTCATCCTGTTCTTCCTGTTCTTCGAGCTGACCCTGGTGCCGGTGTACTTCATCGTGGCCGGCTGGGGATTCGCCCGGCGGGCCTACGCGGCCATGAAGTTCTTCCTCTACACCTTCCTCGGTTCGGCCTTCTTACTGGTGGGGATCGTGGCCGTGGCCGTCATCCACGAGCGGCAGACGGGGGTGTTCACCTTCGACCTGATGGCCCTCACCCACACGCATCTGGGACTCGGGTCACAGGTGCTGCTGTTCCTGGCTTTCACCTCGGCCTTCGCCGTGAAGGCCCCGATCTTCCCGTTCCACACGTGGTCCCCCGACGCCTACGGCGAGGCGCCGGTGGGTGGATCGGTGATCCTGGCCGCCGTCATGGCCAAGCTCGGGACCTACGGGATCATCCGCTTCGACCTGAGCCTGTTCCCGCGGGCGGTGGTCGACCTGGCCCCGCTGCTGCTCACCCTGGGGGTCGTGGGGATCCTGTACGGGGCCATCGTGGCCTGCGTCACGAAGGACCTGAAGCGTCTGGTGGCGTACTCGTCGCTGGCCCACCTGGGCTTCATCGTGTTGGGCACGTTCGCGCTCACCACGCAGGCGCTCACGGGCAGCGTCATCCAGATGGTCAACCACGGCCTCGTGATCGCCCTGCTGTTCATCGTCATCGGCTGGATCTACGAGCGGCGCAAGACGTGGCAGGCATCGGAGCTCCGGGGCCTGCAGCGGCCGGCGCCGATGTTGGCGGCCGTGTTCATGGTGGCCCTGCTGGCCTCGATCGGTCTGCCGGGACTGAACGGGTTCGTGGGGGAGTTCCTCATCCTGATCGGGACCTTCGTGACCCACCGGTGGTGGGCGGTGGTGGCCACGGGAGGGGTGGTGCTGGCCGCCATCTACATGCTGTGGGCCTACCAACAGGCCTTCCACCACGAGCCTGATGCGGCCAACGCCGACACGCCCGACATCAGCTGGCGCGACGGGGCCATCGTGGCCCCCCTCGTGATCCTCATCGTCTTCCTCGGGGTGTACCCGAAGCCGGTGCTCGACCGGATCACGCCGTCGGTCGACCTGCTCGTGGCCCATGTCGACCAGGCCACGGGCAAGAGCCAACCGGCGGTGTCCACCGGCGCAGCGGTGGGCGGACCCGAGCGGATGGCGGCCACGTCGACGGCCGCCGCCGTCACCGGGGGGCGGGGCCACACGGCGGTGGCCGGACCGAAGAAGAAGGCACACGTAACGGCGGTGGTCGGGGTGGCGCACGTCGTGTCGGCGCCGTCGGCCACAAGCACAGGATCAGTGGTGCAGGCGTTCCTCGGGAGGTTGTCGTGATACACCTGATGGCCGCCGCCGCGCCGCCTCTGGCCCTGCCCAAGATCGACTACTACTCGATCCTCCCGGAGATGGTCCTGCTCGGCGGGGCGGTGCTGATGCTGGCCGTCAGCTCGCTGCTGCGGCGACCGATGGACCATGCCACGGCCACGACGATGACGGTGGCCACAGGCCTGGCGTCGCTGTCGCTGTCGCTCGTGCAGTGGTTCCAAGTGGCCAACAACGGCGCCCACACCGCCATCGCCGGGGCGGTGGTCCAAGACGGGTTCAGTGCCTTCATCTCCGTGCTCGTCTCGTGCGCCGTGGTGGTGGCCGCCCTGGTGGGCGACGGCTGGATGCGGCGCGAGAAGGCGTTCGGCCCCGAGTTCCACGTCCTCATGCTGGCGTCGGCCACGGGGGCGGTGATCATGGGTGAGGCCAACGACCTCATCGTGATCTTCCTCGGCCTCGAGATCATGTCGATCGCCCTGTACGTGCTGGCGGCCATGAACGCCAGCCGCAACGAGTCGGGGGAGGCGGCCCTCAAGTACTTCGTGCTCGGTTCGTTCTCCTCGGCCATCTTCCTCTACGGCATCGCCCTCGTCTACGGGGCCACGGGAACGAGCAACCTCCCGCAGATCGCCGACTTCCTGGCCCGCAACATCCTGTTGCACAACGGGTTGCTGCTGGCCGGGATGGCCCTGCTGTTGGTGGGATTCCTGTTCAAGGTGGCGGCGGTGCCGTTCCACCTGTGGACACCCGACGTCTACCAGGGCGCCCCCAGCCCGGTGACGGGGTTCATGGCCGCCATCGCCAAGGCGGGCGGCTTCGCCGCGCTGTTGCGGGTGTTCGTCTCGTCCTTCGGGTCCCTGCGGGCGGACTGGCAGCCGGCCGTATGGGTCATCGCCATCATCACCCTGGTGCTCGGTGCGTCGGTGGCGTTGGTGCAGCGCGACATCAAGCGGATGCTGGCCTATTCGTCGATCAACCACGCCGGGTTCGTCCTGCTCGGCCTGCAGGCGGCCACGGCCCAGGGTGTCGAGGGATCGCTCTACTACCTGTTCGTCTACACCTTCATGGTCATCGGTACCTTCGCCGTGGTCATGGTGGTGGGGGGCCGCGGCGACGGCCACCACGACCTCGAGCGGTATCGCGGCCTGGCCTCGCGCCAGCCGTGGCTGGCCGGCTCCCTGACGGTGCTGCTCATGGCCCAGGCGGGGATCCCGTTCACGACCGGGTTCCTGGCCAAGCTGGAAGTGGTCGAGGCGGCGGTGAAAGCCAACTCGAGCGCGCTGGCGGTGGTGGCCATGGTGACAGCTGTCATCGCCGCCTTCTTCTACCTGCGGGTGATCCTCCTCATGTATTCGTCGTCGGCCGGCCTGGCCGGGGTGGGGGAAGAAGACGCCACCGCCGCTGACATCGAAACGCCGGTCGGCCGGGGACCGGCATCAGCCGTCGGTGTCACGGCCCTGGCTACGGTGGAGGCGCCCACGGTCGCAGGGCAGTCAGCCGACGGGGCCCGCATCCCGGTGGCCCCGGCGGTGGCGGTGGCCATTGCCGTGTGCGTGGCGGTGACGGTGCTGTTCGGTGTGTGGCCGGCGCCGATCGTCAACTTCGCCCACCACGCCCTGCTGTACTCCAAGCCCTCGGGCTGAGCGTCGTTCCGGGGAAGGGTTGACCAGTGGGGGGCGGACGGCGTCTGGCGATGTTCCCTCTCTCCTCGGTGCTGTTCCCGGGCGCCGAGCTGCCCCTCCATGTCTTCGAACCCCGCTACCGGGAGCTCACCGACCACTGCCTGGCCGGTGACGGGGAGTTCGGAGTGGTTCTCATCGCCCGGGGATCCGAGGTCGGTGGGGGCGACCAGCGCTTCGGGGTGGGGACGGTGGCCCACATCGAGGCGGCATCGCCTTTCGAGGACGGCCGATGGGCCCTCCTGGTGGAGGGGAGGCGCCGGTTCACGGTGGCGCAGTGGTTGCCCGACGCCCCCTATCCGCGGGCCGAGGTGGACGATCTCAGAGAGGAGCGAGGTCCGGCGGACGAGGGTCCGTTCGCACGGGCCACGGCGGCGGTGCGACGGGTGCGGACCCTGATGTCGGAGTTGGGCTCGCCGGCTCCGGTCATAGCCGATCTCGGGGCCGCCACCGGCGTCGGCTCCGGTGTCGATGGCGCGGCAGACGCCGGGGCGCGCCTGTGGCGGCTGTGCGCGGCGGCGCCGCTCACCGCCCTCGACGGCCAACGGCTCCTCGAGGAAGCGGGTCCGGGCGCCCGGTTGGCGCTCCTGACCGAGCTGTGCGACGCCTTGGCCGGAGACCTGTCGCAGTTGTTGGGCGGGGCTCCGGGCGACTGAGCACTCCCCTGGTGGACGTCAAGCCTCGCCGGAGAACATCTTCGTGATCTGGGCCATGTCGAAGTAGTCGCGCCAGGCGCTGATCTTGCCGTCACGGACCTCGAAGGTGCCCATGACGGGCAGCGGCGCCACGATGTCTCCCACCTTGAATGTGTCGATTCGCTCGGTCAGGACCACGTTGCCGCGTACGGCGAGGTGGACGGTCTCGACCTCCATGCTCTCGCACATGGCGAAGAAGCCGTCGATGAAGGCGACGGCCGCATCGATGCCGACGGCGGGGTCCATGGGGATGTTGTGATAGACGACGTCGTCGGTGAAGAAGGGGCGGAAAGCCTCGGCGTCGTGTTTGGCGAACGTGTCACAGAGGTCGCGCACGACCCGTTCGGCGTCTTCGGCAGCTCCCACGGTGCACCTCCTGAGTTTGGGCGGCCCTGACCGCCTCACGCTAACCCGTCGCCGTCCGGGCCGACCAGCCCCTGGCCACGCAGGCGGACCGGAATAATCGGCCGGCCGGGCGGGTTTTCTCAGGCATGCAGGTAGACATCTTTTCCGACGTGGTGTGCCCGTGGTGCTCGGTGGGCAAGCGCCGTTTCGAGACGGCCATGCAACGCTTCGAGCACGCCGACCAGATCAACGTGGTGTGGCGGGCCTATGAGCTCGATCCCCAGGCTCCGGCTGTGCGTGAGGGCGACTACGCCGAGCGGCTGGCACAGAAGTACGGCATGAGCCGCCAGCAGGCCGTGACGGCCAACGAGCGGTTGACGGCGACGGCGGCGGCCGAGGGGCTGGACTTCCACTTCGAGCGGGCCCGACCGGGCAACACCTTCAATGCCCACCGGCTCCTGCACTACGCCGGTGAGGCGGGTCCGGGCCTGCAGGACGCGTTGAAGGAGCGGCTGTTTCTCGCCTACTTCACCGAGGGCGCCGCCATCGGTGAGTCCGAGACCCTCGTGCGCCTGGCCACCGAGGTGGGGCTGGACGAGCAGGAGTGTTCCGACATCCTGGCCGGCGACCGCTACGCCGACGACGTACGGTCCGACGAGCGTGAGGCGCTCGAGCTCGGGGTGACCGGTGTCCCGTTCTTCGTCGTCGACGGGAAGTTCGGTATCGCCGGGGCCCAGGACGCCGACACGATCCTCAACGTCCTCGAACGGGCCTGGGCCAAGGCCCACCCCCTCGAGATGGTGGGGGTGCCGGCCGACACCGGCGATGGTGTGGCCTGTGAAGGCGACAACTGCGCCATCTGACCGGTCAGTCCCGTGACCTGGCGCCCGGGCTCGAGGCTTTCCTGAGGATGCTCCGGATAACGTCGCTCTTGGCTTCTGCGTAGTGGTTCATGTCGCGGTAGCGGCCGACCAGGGAACGCTTCGTGCTTTCGTACTCGGTCCTGTCGGCGGCGTTGGACCGGAGCCGATCACGAAAGAGAAGATGCCGATGCTCGTCATCGCTGCCGGCGCGCCAGATGTGCACGTGGACGTCGCCCGACGGCGTGCGGAACATGCGGTGGCCCACTTCGCGCACACGCAGGACATAGCCCGCCTCCACGAGGGCAGGGAGGTAGCTGTTCTCATCGTCGGGGTCATCCACCGTGACCATGATGTCGACGATCGGTTTGGCCGCCAGTCCCGGCACCGCGGTGGAGCCGACATGTTCGATGCCCTTGGCTGTGGCACCGAGCGCGTCTTCGATCCGTTGCCGGTCGGCGGCAAAACGGGTGGGCCACGAGGACGTGTAGTCGACGATTTCGACGGTCCTGGGCTCCCTGCCCCCGATGAGGACCGTGTCGAGATACCTGTCGAGATCCTCGGCATCCGATGCGTTCACAGGACCCAGCCTGCCGCAACGGCGGCCGGAGGGTACGGCAACGGCTTGTCCCCACCGACAATCGGCTCGTTGCCACCACGCCGGTCATGCGTGGTGAAGGTACCGTTCTCAGGTGACGAGAGCAGAGGCCGGTGCGGCCGGAGCACGGGGGATTGCTCCGCCGGTGAGCCTGGCGGCGGCGCCACCATCCTGGGCCGGCAGAGGTGGGGACAGGTCCGCTCCCGAGCCTTTATCACTCGTTCTTCCCGGTGCCACCGGGTTGATCGGTGCCGTCTGCGTCCTCGTGGGCAGCTTGCAGCCGGGTTCGCCCTTCACCGTCCAGTCAGCGGGGGCCTGGTTCTTCCCCAGCCGTGCACCCGCCATGGCGGTGGGGGCAAACCCGCGGTTTCTCGGCATCATGCTCGTGTATGTCGGCCTCGTTCTCATGCTCGGTTCCTGGTACGAGGTCGTGCGCGCCGTGCGATCGCGGCCGGGAACAACGGTGAGGTCCTTGGTGGCCGTCCTGGTGGCGTGGGAGGTGCCGATCGTGCTCGGCGCCCCGTTGTTCAGTGGCGACGTCTACAGCTATGCGGCCCAGGGCCAGATGGTGACGACGGGCCTCAGTCCCTACGTCCACGGTCCGAGCGCGCTGGGCGGGGGCCCGTTCCTGAGGCTGGTCGACCCGCTGTGGCGACACTCGCCCGCTCCCTACGGTCCCGCCTGGGAGCGGCTCTCGGGATGGATCGTGCAGGCCGCCGGGCACGACGTCCTTCGTGCCGTGGTGGGATTCCGCCTGGTGGCGCTCATCGGAGTGACCCTGATCGCCGGGGCCGTCCCCGCGCTGGCCCGCTCTGTCGGGCGAGATCCATCGATTGCCTTCGCGCTGGCTGTCTTGAACCCGCTGGTGTTGCTCGGTCTCCTGGGTGGCGCCCACAACGACGCCCTGATGCTCGGCCTCCTCGTGGCCGGCTGCACCGTGGCCCGCAGGAACCACATCCTGGCGGGCTTGTTTCTCTGTTCTCTGGCGGCGGAAGTGAAGATCCCGGCACTCATCGGCGCCGTCTTCATCGGCTGGTGGTGGGCCGGAGCGGAGGCGAGCTGGCGGCGGAGGTTTGCTCGTGTCGCCCTGGCCGTCGGATTCACCGCCGGGCTCATGGCCGTGATGTCGGCCATTTCGGGACTGGGCTGGCGATGGGTCAGCGGCCTGTCGAATCCAGGCGTGGTCGTGTCGTGGCTCGATCCGGCCACGGGCGTGGGCCTGCTCCTCAGTCACGCCGCCGGTGCCTTCGGATACGGGGGACACCAGACGGCATTCGTGGACGGTGCCAGGGCCGTGGCGCTGGCCGGCGCGACCGTGATATCGGTTGGTCTGCTTCTACGATCCGAGCGCCACGGAAATCTGCCGGCACTCGGTTGGAGTCTTCTGGCCTTTGTCGTCCTCGGACCCGTCGTGTGGCCCTGGTATGAGACCTGGGGCCTTGTTTTCCTGGCCGTGGCGGCCGATGGGTGGGTCATCCCCTTCGTCTTCGTGGCCTCGCTGGTGGCGTGCTTCGCTGACGTGCCCAACCCTGGACTTCTCGTAGACGCCAACGCCGTCCTCGTCTCGCTGTGCTGGGCCGGCCTGGCCGCCATGACGGGCCTCTATGCGTTCACGCGGGTCACGCCTTTCGTCCACCTGGCGAGACGCGTGAGAACGGGGCCCATCGACCGGGCGGCACCGGTGTGAGGACGGCCACGGCCTGACGCCATCGGCGTTGGCCACCGAAGCGTGGGCCACCACAGAGCATCCCCCTGGCGTGGTACGGGGTTCGTCTGTTCACCGACGGCTGGACAACGGATCGATCATCGACCGATCCCGAAGAGCTCGTGCTCGCCGTCGAGCTCGAAGCGAGCCGGCGACACCCCTATCGCCGGCTCAGCCGACTCTTTCACCTCGTCGGCCGGCGACGGGAGGAGGGCGCCCGGTAGATCAGTGGGAATGACACTCGGTATCGGTAGCGGCGTTGAGTGCCAGCGCGATCAACGAGGGGTAGCTGTCGTGGGCCAGGGGCAGATCGGCAATCGCCTTTACTGACATCCACGCCAGGTCGTCATGTTCCTCGGGCGAGGCGTTGGCCGGGGCACCGGCCCACTGGGTGACGACCCAGATCCGCATGTCGAATTCGCTCGTCACGAGTCGAGAGAACCCGGGCTCCGAGGGCTCCTCGATGACGATACCCAGCTCCTCGCGCAGCTCTCTCACAAGAGCCGCCGTCGGTGACTCGCCGGTGTCCACGTGGCCTCCGGGGAAATCCCAGACATTGCCATACCAGGCGCGATCGGGGGATCGGTGACAGAGCAATACACGCCTATCGCTGACCACGATGCCGGCCACGACGTCGACTCGACCGGTCACGGCGTCCGAGTCCACCGAGATACCTTTGCACCTCCGCCGGACCGAATCGAGGCCGGCGACAGCCTCGTTGGTCTCAGTGCGCGATGGCGTCGACCGAGAGCTCCTCTGTCCGCCCTGCGCCGCACTGGGGGCAGACGACCTCGGTGTGGCGCCACGAGCGCAGCATCCGGGTGCCGGCGTCGTTGAGCACAACGACGAAGGAGTCCGAGTCCGGATCGATGAGGAGCTCGTGGTAGGGACGCCAGTCCGTCATGGCCATGAGCAGATCGAGCCCGGGGCCCTTCGGGGCCCGGCGAAAGCGCAGGCGCTCGGTGTCGAAGACCCACCGGCTGTGACACGAATCGATAGTCACCTGGCTCATCACCTCGATCGTCGCTGACCTGGCTGTGAGTACGTGGTGAGAATCCTTGCGGTTCGATGAAGAAACCGGTACGGACGTCGGGGTCCCTCACCCGCAGAGGCGTCGGTCGGGAAGCCATCCGTCATCCGCCATCCGCCCCTCGACCGACGGGGCCACGGCCGTACGCTGCTCTCATGCTGACGATGGCGCCGGCGATCGACGGTGAGGCACCGTCGAGTCGAAGGAGACACCGCACCCGGACCCTGGCAGCGGCCCTCGCTGTCGTCCTGGTGGTCGCCGTGGTCATCGGCGGCGCCTTCTACAAATTCGCCACCCACGAGGGCGGCCCACTGGCCAACGCCACCGCCCCCTATACGGGGGAGATCTCGAGCTCGGGTCCGGCGCCGAGGTGATCAGCTACTACTTGGCGATGCCCAACAACGGCGATGGCCCGGCCCGGATCACGGGGGTGTCGCCCATCGGCTTGGGTGCGGGACTTTCAGAAGTGGGGGTTGTCGTCTCCCGCGCTCCGATGGCTTCGGGGTCCCCTGGGGCCATCGGCTTCCCGCCCGGAGGGGAGCAGCTCTACCGACCGGCCGTGGGAGCCATCATCGCGGCCCGATCAGGATTGTCCACGGCGCTTCGGATCGTCCTCGGTCTGCGCGTGAACCGACCGGGCGAGTGGGTGATGCACGGCCTGCGGGTGACGTACACCGCCGGAGGGCTCCACGACGCGGCCGACATCGACGAGATAGGCGGCGTGCTCTACTGCGTCGCTCGATCGAGCTGCACCGTGCCCGGGTCCTGACCAGGGCGGTTCGAGTTCTCACCATGCCGGGATTTGTGTCAACGAGGTCTATGGGTAGAACACTTAGGTCAATCGCACCTGGTAGCGCACGTCGGTCACCACGAACGAGCCCCAGTCGTGGGGTTTGGTGGCGCCGTCGACCCGCCAGCCGTGACCCTCGTAGAAGTGCCGGGCCCGAGCGTTCGTCTCGAGCACCCAGGCCGACGCCGAGCGGAACCCGGCCCGTCCGAGCTCTTCCTGGGCGGCCGCCAGGAGGGCGGACCCGCCGCCGCGCCGCCACGAACGGGGATCGAGGTAGAGCGTCTGGAGCTCGCCCACCGACGTCGGGTCCCTGTCGTCGTCCCGGCTCGGGCTGATGCTGGCGAAACCGGCGACAACGCCCGGAGGGGAGGCGCCGTCAATCTCGCTGTCAAGCCCGGTGGCAATCAAAGACGCATCGGGGACATCGACGAGGACGAGCGTGCCCGTCGACGGCCAGTCGGTGGCGTCCAGCACCGTTTCCCACTGCGCCAGACGTCGCCGCGGTTCGAGGTCGTCCAGATAGCTCTGGAGGAGCAGCCCCCGATAGGCGGCTTGCCACGAGCGCACGTGCACCGTGGCGATAGCCAGGGCATCGGCGCGCTGCGCCCGTCGTATCTCCATGGGGCGGTTGCCGGTCAGTGCCTGTCGGGACCCACCGCTGATCCGAGAACCGGTGCCGGCGCCGGGGCGGCGTCATCAGGGGCCGGCGGCTCGTAGCACTCGTCGGGTCCGGGGAGCAGCGACGCCCCGGTGTCGGCGGTCCCGTCGACGCCGTCGGCTTCCAGGCTGGCGTGGGCGCGGCGATCGGAGGCGGCGATCATCCGACCGATGACCGGCACCTCCGACAGTGACTCGGCCCGCAGGATCGACAGCACCACGGGAACCAGGTGCTCGGCGGTGTCGTACACGACATAGCGCGGCAGCCATTCAGGTTCGTACTTGGCGTTGAACCGCCACAGGGTCTCGATCTGCAGGAAGCTCGACATCTTCTTCAAGGCCCAGCGCTCCACCCGCTGGGTCACCCCGTCGCCTCGTTCGCCGTCGAGGATCGATCGCAGGGCGGCGAAGTTGAGGCTGAGACCCCGGTGGCCCTGTCCCTTCAGATGCTCGATGGTCGACACGAGGGCGAAGTCGATGAGTCCGTTGGGATGTTCGCCGCGGTCGCGGCGCATGAGGTCCAGTGAGTAACCGCCGATCCCGCTGGCCGGCACGAACTGGCACAGCGCCGCCGGCTCGCCGTCGGGCCCGGTCACCACGCACAGGACGAGGCCCTCGTCGCGAGGGTCGAAGATGCGCCCGAGAACCATGGAGAAGCCCCGTTCGAACTCCCCCCGCCGGCTCTGGGACATGAGCCCGGTCAGGCGTTCGGCCGTGTGTCGGTCGAGCCGGGCGGGATCGTGGAACGTGGCCGTGTACCCGTACTTGGCGATGCGGTTATAGGCCTGCCGCAGCCCCTTCATGTGACCTCCCGCCAATGAGAACTTTTGGAGGTCGACCACCGCTTCGTCGCCGATGTAGATCTCGTGCATTCCCGTGGCGCGGTAGACGGGAAGCCACTCCTCGCTGCCACCCATGACGGCGACGACCCAACCCCGGTTGTCGGCGAACCGGCGGAAGGCCCCCCAGACCTGCTCGCGCTCGGTGTGAGGTCCGATGGTGTCGGGGGAGACGAGGCAGATTCCGCCATAGATGGCGTAGGCGACGAGGCTGTCGCGGTGGAAGAACCATTGTTTGTCACTGCGCAGAGCGAAGTAGTCGAGGGTGCCCTCCCCATGACGTCGCACGATGTCGCGTGCCCGCGTTTCCGCCGCCCGCCCGCCCGAACGTCGGCGGTCGACCACCGGCCGGGTGGCCAGGAGCACGGCCACTACCGCCAGGCTGATGCCGACGGTGAGCAGGCTCGGGGCCAGGAAGTCGTCCAGTCGATCGGGTAACGCGATGTCCTTGATGCCCACCAGGCGCTCGATGACGGCTTCGCAGCAGCGCCACAAGGTCAGGTCGGGTCGATGGAGGTCGAAGCGCAGCGTCAACTTCACCACCACGGTCGTGATCACCGTGATGCTGATGACGCCGGCCCCCAGGGCGATGCCGGCCGAACGCAGCGAAGGCCGGTCCGAGGCGGCGCGGAACTCCCCCCGGAAGACAACGAGGAGAGACAGAACGGCGGCGGCCAGCAGTGACTCCCCGACGTCGCCGCCCCGCACGAGGTGGAGGACAAGGGTCATCCCGAGGACCACCGACGAGATGGCCCACGCTCGGCGCTGACCGCGCCGCACNNGCCCCGGGCCAGAGCCAGTAGGCCGATGCCGGACAGAGCCACCAGTGCTCCGGCCGCCTGGGTGGCGGCCAGAGGGAGCACCTGCAGCACCAGGTGGAGCCGGCTCCGTAGCGGCGGCGTCACCGCCGACAGCAGGTCGGCCACGCCGGCCACGGCGATGGCGCCCGAGGCCCAGCGCCGGACCCGGCGAGAACGACGGCGCACACCATGGAGGTCGGGTCCGGGGGGCCAAGACGCCCCGCGCGGGTAGGCGGCCACGACGACGGGGTGGTGGTCGTGCACGCGTCGATCCCGCGCTGCGATCCGCTCGAGCAGCGTGGCCGGGGATATCTCGGACCGGGCCAGGAGCAGGCGGGCATGGAGATCGGCGCCGGTTTCGAGCTCCACCCACGACAGCTGCCGGCAGTGCAGGAAGACAGGCAGCATCCCGAGTCGTCCGGGGTGTTCTTCCACGACGTCACCGGCGGCCCCGACGCAGGCGAAGACGCCCGGTGTGAGATGGGTCAGCTCGGCCTGCAGCGTGGCTCCGGTCACGAGGGCGGCGTAACCCTCGGCGCCGAGCGCCCTCCCGGCGTCGCGCCCGGCGTCGTTGGCGGTGGCGCCGGCGCCGGACCACGACTCCTCGAAGAGCTTGTCGAGCCGGCCTCCCCCGAGAGTCCGCCATGCCTGGCGCGCCAGCCATCCGAGCACCCCGGCCATGACGACGACCTCGATGACACAGACGACGGCGGCCACCAGGAGCCGGGTTCCCCACGAGGCGTGGCGCACCCGGCTCAAGGCCTCGGACGTGCGCGGTTGGTTCTCGAAGAGATGGGCGAGTCCCGACGACACGCTGGGAAGGCTCAGCACGAGGGCCACGACGAAGGGGACGATGAGCCACCAACCGAAACGGGCGAAGCGTCGATAGAGAAGGCGCGAGGTGAGGAAGCGCTGCACGCTGGCCGGGTCGGCCAGCCTGTCGATGCCGTCCTGCCAGGGAGCCGTCGGGTTCTGGGCCGCGGCCAGAACGGCGGCGGCGTCCGACGCCGGTCTCGGTGCCACATCGACGGCCGGTACGCCGGCGTCGATGCGCACGGCGCGCACCCCGGCCATCGTCGCCATCTGGAGATCGACACTCGGTGCCGTCTCCGCCCCCAGGGCCTCGAGCGGAGCGCGCACCGAGGCGTCGGTTCCGAGGGCGGCGTCGGTCGTACCCGGCAGGCACACCACCCGCCGGTCGGACCCACCGGCGAAGCGCGCCAGTGCCTCGGCCAGCCGGGGATGGGCCGCCAAGGCGGCCTGGACCCGGGAGGCGCCATCGGACGTGGCCCCGAGGTCGACGGACGTGGCCCCGAGGTCGAAGAGGTTGCCCGCCACCACGACGAGGCCGGGGCCGTCCCACGTGTCCAACGCCCGGGCGAAGCCCGAGGCGGCCCAGGTGGTGGCCGGCGTGGCCGTCGGCCCGAGGGCGAAGTTGGCCACGACGACGACGCGTCGCCCGACGCCGACGGGGATGGTGAGGGGGTCGCCGGAGACCGAGAGACGAGTGCCGGGGGTCGGGAAGAGTGCCTCGGAGGCGCCTTCGGGCATCGTCCCCCCATCTTGCCAGCCTTGACTTCGTCATCGGGCCCATCGCCGCCGAAAACCCGGATTCCGGGCCCGCTGGGCAGGCCTCCAGTCGGCCACGCCGGACCCGACAGCTCCGCCCGGCGCGGTCGCTGGCGGGACGAATCGGTACCATCGGCGAAGAGGGAGGCGCCCAGTAGCCACCCCGGACGGTCACTTGCGAGGGGGTCAGCCCTGACATGTCGGAAAACGCCCAGGAGCCGCCGGCCCCATCACCGGATCCGGGGGTCCACGCCGCCATCGACGACTTCCTCCTCGAGGAGCGCCGGTTCCCGCCGCCCGACGGATTCGCCACCCATGCGGTGGTGACCGACACCTCTCTCTACGAACGGGCCGGGGCCGACCTCGAGGGATTCTGGGCCGACCAGGCCGCCTCTCTCGAGTGGTTCGAGCCTTGGCACACCGAGCTCGAGTGGGACCTGCCCTTCGCCAAGTGGTTCGTAGGGGGGACGCTCAACGTGTCGGTCAACTGTCTCGACCGCCACGTCGATGCCGGGCTCGGCGAACGTGTCGCCTATCACTTCGAGGGCGAACCGGGTGACACCCGGACCATCACCTATGCCGAGCTGCTGGCCGACGTCCAGCGTTTCGCCAACGTGTTGAAAGGCCTCGGCGTCCGCCGGGGCGACCGGGTGGCCATCTACATGCCCATGATCCCCGAGCTGCCCGTGGCCATGCTGGCCTGCACCCGTATCGGGGCGGCGCATTCGGTCGTCTTCGGCGGGTTCTCACCCGACGCCCTGCGCGACCGCATCAACGATGCCGCCGCCAAGGTGCTCATCACGGCCGACGGGGGATGGCGCCGGGGGGCGGTGGTGGCGTTGAAGGAGAACGTCGACACCGCCGTGGCGGCCACGCCGTCGATCGAGCACGTCGTCGTGGCCCGCCGCACGAGCGACCCCGGCGGCGGCGGCGACACGCCCATGACGGCGGGGCGCGACGAGTGGTGGGACGACCTCATGGCCGGGGCCGAACCGTCGTGCGCGCCCGAGCACATAGATGCCGAGGACCTGCTCTACCTGCTCTACACGTCGGGGACCACGGCCAAGCCCAAGGGGATCATGCACACCACCGGGGGCTATCTCACCCAGGTCGCCTTCACCCATCGTGCCGTGTTCGACGTCCATCCCGAGAGCGACGTCTACTGGTGCGCAGCCGACATCGGGTGGGTCACCGGTCACAGTTACATCGTTTACGGACCGCTGGCCAACGCCACCACCAGCGTGCTCTACGAAGGGACCCCCGACTTCCCCGACAAGGACCGGTGGTGGGACATCATCGAGCGCTACGGCGTGAGCATCCTTTACTGCGCGCCGACGGCCATCCGCACCTTCATGAAGTGGGGGAGCGAGTACCCCGAACGCCATGACATGTCGTCGCTGCGCGTCCTCGGTTCCGTGGGCGAGCCCATCAATCCCGAGGCCTGGACCTGGTACTGGCGGACCATCGGTGGTGGGCGTTGCCCGGTGGTCGACACCTGGTGGCAGACCG
>PKWD01000468.1 GCA_003131945.1 Acidimicrobiaceae bacterium | reverse complement strand
TTGGTGCTGAACTCGATTCGGCCGCCGTCGGGCATGGCGTCACGGGCGTTGATGACCATGTTCAGAAGAGCTCGCTCGAGCTCGGCCGGGTCGGCCAGGATCAGGCCCTGCGGCGACCCGGGGACGAGCACCAGTTCGACGTCCTTTCCGAGGAGCCGCACGATCATCGGTCGCATGGACTCCATGACGGCGTCGGGGTCGACCACCACCGACTGGACCGGGCGCCGGTGGCCGATGGCGAGGAGCTGACTGGTGAGCGCCGCCGCCCGCTCGCNNAGCAGATTGTTGAAGTCGTGGGCCACGCCGCCAGCCAGGCGGGCCATGGCTCCTAGGCGTTCGGCCTGGTGGAACTGCTCGAGCATGCGCCGTCGCTCGGTGACGTCCTCGGCCACCACCAGGATGCCGGTCACCGCGCCCTCGTGGTCGAACAGCGGGGCCGTGGACACCGACAACTCGAGTGTCTTGCCGTTGGGTCCGGTCGTCTCCAGGTCGGTGCCGACTGACGCCACCCCGTGGGCCGTACGGCCCCACAGCTCTTCGAGCACCGAGACAGCCGTCTCGTCACCGGAGAGACGGCGCGCCACCTCGGAGCCGTCGTTCCAACCGAACAAGGTGCTGGCCGCCCCGTTCCACCACCGCGCATCCCCGGTCATGTCGACCTCGGCGATGGCCAGGGGCGATGACTCGACCACGGCCCGCAGACGGTGCTCGTTGCTCTGCACGGCCTGGTAGAGACGGGCGTTCACCAGAGCCACTGACGCCATCTGCGCCAGCAGCACCATCACGGACTCGTCCTCGGTGTTGAACGGCCCGCCGGCCCCGCCGAGCACGACGATGGCACGCCCGGTCGATCCCGACGCGTCGGCCAGGGGTACGGCCAACCATGGCGTGCCCACCTCCGCCGCCGCCGACGTGGCCATGCCGTCGGCATGCGGTCGGAGTGCGGCGCCATCGGCGGTGGCGCCTGCCGGCCACCGCACCGGTCGGTCGGAGGTGGCCACGAGATCACAAGCCACACCCACGAGCGCGCTCTGCACGGCGGGCAGAACAGCGGGAGACGACACTTCGATGAGACCGGGACCGTCGCGGACGTCGATGACCGGAGCCACGACGGCGGCGTCGGCACCGAGGATCCGACGGGCGTGATCGGCGACGACGCGCAACACCTCGCTCTCGGCCAGCGGGGCGTTGACGGCCAGCGCCGCTTCCATGAGACGACGCAGCTGCCCGGCATTGCGGGTGGCGGCACTCTCGGCCGCCCGGCTCTCGCGCCACAGAAGCACGCGCTCGACGGCGATGGCGACCCGCTCGGCCAGGCCCCGCGCCGTATCGAGGTCGGATGGGCGGTACCCCCGACGGCCCTCGCCGGTGACGAAGCTAAGCGCCCCGAAGGAAAGGCCCCGGACGTGGACGGGGACGATCACCATGGACTCGATCCCCGACGCCGGAGGGGCCTCGGAGTAACCCCCTGATTCGTCGTCCACCCCCGGTCCCCGGTAGGAGGTGTTCATCAGCACCTCGGGACGGCCGCTGGCCATGACCCGGTGCACCAGATCGTCGCCCTGGGGATGGCGGTGCAGGGACGACGTGATGGGGTCCCGGGCCCGCGATCCGCAGGCCACGCGTCGTACCTCGCCCGAGCTCTGGGCCAGGTCGACGGCGAACCAATCGGCGAAGGTGGGCACGATGACGCCGACCAACCGGGACAGGGCGTCGTCGTAGGACTCGAGAGCGGTGGCCATCTCGTCACCGGCCAAGGCCAGGATGGACAGGTGGAGGCGGGCGTGCTCGGCGCCGAGCCGGCTCCGGCGGGCATCCTCGTCGAGCCGGGCGCGTTCTATCGAGGCGGCCGAGCGGTCGGCCACCAGTTGCAGGAGGCGCAGGTCCCGCGAGATGAACCGGTGCTTCTTGCCCGTGCCCACCTGCACCACGCCGATAACGTGGCCCCCGACGAGCAGGGGGGCGGCCACCAGGGAGACCATGCCCCGGCGCCCCGGCGCCCCGGCCAGAGCGGTGTCGGCCAGATCATTCACGATCACGGCCTCGGCCCGTTGGGCGACGGCGCCCACCACGCCCTCGCCCACGCCGATGGCCACGGCTACGACCGCGTCGTCCTGCGCCCCTCGCAGCGCGCGATCCCGTTCTACCAGCGACTCGGCTTCAGCGCGGACNNGGGCTCCGGTTCGTCCGGACCCCGCGAGGCACGGACGGTCAGGCTCCGACCGTCGTCGGCCACCAGGAAGATGGTGGCCGACTCACCTCCGACCACCCGGCACGTCCGGGCCAGGAGCTCTTCGAGCAGGGCGTCGAGGGGTAGGAACGAGAGGGCGGGGTCGGTGACCGACTCGATCGAGCGCAGGGCGCTGGAGGCGTCGCGCAGACCCTGGCGGATCCGGCGCTCGGCCACCCGGCGAAAAGCCAGGATCACCACCACCATGACCCCGCTCACGCCGGCGAACAGCCAGGCCAGGCTCACAGCGGCGGCCGTCGATTCGTGACCCGATGTCAGGAAATGGAAGACGAGGAACGAGACGAAGGCCCAGGTGCAGACCAGGGCCAACTCGCCCAGCAGCATGTGGCGGCCGAGGGCCTGGCGCACCAGCCTGTCCACCGCCGGACCGGGCTCCTCAGGCACCAGAGCCGGTTCCGGGCGCAGGCGGCGCTGGTCGTACCGGGGACCGGCGGTCAGGTCATCGGGAGCACCCTGGACGGCCATCCACGAGCCCACGGTCTCTACGGTGGTGGATACGGGGGCGCCGGGGTTCCGGGGGCCGGAAGCCGTGCCCGGGTCCCTGGTCGACCCGCCCCTCACTCTCGGCGGTTCTCGGCGCTTCACTAATTGCCCAGCGTACTGGACTGCCCTCCTGAAACGGGGACAAAGATCCCACGTTCCGTTGCGCGACCGCCACGGATCAAGGTCGAAGTATCCTGGATCCAGTCAATCTCTTCGCCTGTGACCGACGAGCTTCACGGCGCCATCCATGAACGGAGCGGTCGTGTTCCGCCGCGCTACACAGAAGGTAAGCGACTCGAGCGCCCCCCGCCGGCGGCGGTGGGGCTATCGCGTCCTGATCGGCACCGGGGTGCTCCTGGTGGCGGCGGCCGTGACCTGGCAGGTGCGGGCCACGCTGTGGACCACCCATTCCAACCGTGTGGGCCAGTCCCTCATCAAGAAGCTCGAGAACGCCCGGCGCAAGGCGGCCGCGGCCACCACCAAGGGGACGACCGGGGCGGCGTGCACCACGGCGGCCGGCACCGGCGGGCCCCAGGGACTCCTCGTCATCCCCGCCATCGGACTCACCGCCCCCGTCGAACAGGGCACCGACGACGCCGAGCTCAACGTGGCCGTCGGGCACGTTTCGAACTCGGTGTGGCCCGGCACGACCGGCAACTCCGTGCTCGAAGCCCATGACGTCAGCTACTTCGTGAACATCGACGAGCTGAAGCCCGGCGACACCATCGAGTACGAGACCCCCTGCACCACCTACGTCTATACGGTGCAGAGTCACCAGGTGATCCAACAGGGTTCGCCCGTCTACAACACCCCCGGCCCCACGCTCAGCCTCCTGACCTGCTGGCCGACGAACGCCCTGTGGTTCACCCCCAACCGCTACCTGGTGACGGCCAGCGAGGTTCAGTCCACTCCCAACAAGGGAACCGCCGCCGGGGTAGGGAACGTGCCCACTTCGGCCACGCCGCCCACGGTGCCCGCCCCNNTTGGCCGTCCAGAGCTCGGCCGTCGAGTCCTTTATCGGCGGCGTCAAATCGCTCGAGCAGAACCAGCTCGGCTGGTGGAATGCCATCGCTCCCCACGTGACGGCCCCACAGCCACTGGTCGGGGCCCACGTGTCGGGCTACGACGCCAGTCTTGACGTCACCGTCACGGCCACCGGCACGGCGGCCACCA
>PKWD01000187.1 GCA_003131945.1 Acidimicrobiaceae bacterium | reverse complement strand
GCGCCGGGTTGAAGAAGTGGATCCCGCAGACTTTGTCGGGCCGGCCCGTCTCCATGGCCATGTCCACCACCGGCAAAGTGGAGGTGTTGGTGGCCAGGATGGTGTGCTCCCCGCAGATGCGGTCGAGCTCGGAGAAGAGGTGCTTCTTGGTGGCCAGGTCCTCGACCACCGATTCGATGACCAGATCGCAGCCCGCCAGCTCCGAGAGATCGGACACGGCCGTCACCCGAGCGAGCGCCGCCTCGCTGTCCTCGGCCGCCAACTTGGCCTTGTCGACCTGCTTGGCCAGGGACTTGGCCATGCCGGCGACCATGGCGTCGGCCGTGTTCTGGGCCCGAGACCGCAGGACGACCTCGAAGCCATGGACAGCGGCGGCCTCGGCGATACCCGAACCCATGATGCCGGAACCGACGATTCCTACTCGCTTGATGGACATCTCCGTATATTACCAAGCAGTAGGAGAACCCTCCCGGGGGTCCCTGTCGTCGCTCGGGCCCGGGGTCGCCACGGTTTATGGTGGCGCTCGTGCGTACCGGGTGTGGACCTCTGGCTCTGGTCGGTGGTGACGAATGGCAGACGGGGTGTGATTTCGACGCCGAGCTGCTGGCGGCCTCGGGGGGGCCGGACGTGCTCGTCCTTCCCACGGCGGCCGCCTACGAGCACCCGGAGAAGGCGGTGGACAGCGCCCGGGACTGGTTCAAGGGATTCGGCGGCCAGGTGCGGGGACTGATGGTGCTCGGCCGGGCCGATGCCGAGGACGGGGCCAATGCGGCCGCCGTGCGGGCCAGCCGCTTCACGTATCTCGGGGGCGGTTCGCCCATGCATCTGCTCTCGGTGCTGAAGGCGTCACCGGTGTGGGAAGCCCTCTTGGAGGCCTGGCGCGCCGGCGCCGTCGTGGCTGGTTCGTCGGCGGGGGCCATGGTGCTCACCGACCCCATGGTGGACTCACGCGGCGGGGCGCTCACCGTGGGCCTCGGCTTGGTGGAGCAGATGGCGGTGATCCCGCACTTCGGCCACGAGAACGCTGAGAAGGTGCACCGGTCGATCGCCCTGGCCGCCCCCGGGGTGCCGGTCGTCGGCGTGCCCGAGCGCACCGCTCTCATACGAGACCCCGACGGAGGGTGGCGCCAGGCCGGCCAGGGTGACGTGCAGGTTTTCGTGAGCGGCAAGCCCGCCGGCTTCGAGGCCCTACCGCACTGAGGCCTGGCTCACCGGTGGGTCAGTCGGACTCTTCGATGGTGACCTTCTCGATGGTCACGGTGTCTTTGGGGGTGCCTCCGGAGGTTCCGACGGCGTCGATGGCGGCCACGGTCTCGAGCCCGGCCACGACCTTGCCGAAGAGGGAGTACTGCGGGGGCAGGCGCATGCCGTCGGGGCCGGAGATGACGAAGAACTGGCTCCCGTTGGTGTCGGGCCCGGCGTTGGCCATGGCCAGAGAACCCAGCTCGTAGCGACCGGGCTTCGGGAGCTCGTCGGCGAACTGGTAGCCGGGACCGCCGGTCCCCTTCCCGGTGGGGTCGCCTCCTTGGAGAACGAACCCGGGGATGATCCGGTGGAAGACGACGCCGTCGAAGTAGTGGTAGCGGGCGAGGACGACGAAGCTGTTCACCGTCCGGGGGGCGGCGGCCGGGTCCAGCGCGATGGTCATCGTCCCCATCGATGTCTCCATGGTGGCCGTGTAGCGCTTGGCCGTGTCGATGCACATGGGCGGCTCGGCGTCGAACTTACGGCGCTGGGGGCTCGAACCCGAAGGGTCGGGGGCTTCGAAGGTCATGGGGGTCCTCAGGACTCGGCGATGGTGACGGTCAGCATCCGGTGGGTGATGGTCGGCGGGACACCGGCCGTGCTCCCGTCGTTGGAGATCTGGTCGACGACGTTCATACCCGATGTCACCTGACCGAACAACACGTAGTCGGGCGGCAGCGACTCACCCTGGGATCCGGTGACGATGAAGAACTGGCTGCCGTTGGTGGTGGGCGTGGTGGTGGCGGGGCTGTTGGAGTTGGCCATGGCCACCGATCCGAGTGGGTACTGCGCCCCCGCGTTCGTCACCGGCGGCGGTCCGGCCTCGGTGAACATGTACCCGGGGCCGCCGGAGCCGAGGCCGGTGGGGTCGCCCCCCTGGACCACGAAGGCCGGGATCACGCGGTGGAAGATGACGCAGTTGAAGAAGCCCTTCTGGGCCAGGAACACGAAGCTGTTGACGGCGACAGGCGACGCCTTGGCGTCGAGGGTGATGACGAAGGTGCCGGCGTCGGTCTTCACGGTGGCCGTGTAGGTCTTGGTGGTGTCGATCGTCATGGCCGGGGCCTTGTAGGACGCCTTGTTCAGCTTGGCCGAGGTGCTCGAAGGGCAGCCACCGGCCACCGACGCCGCGTCAGCGGCCACCTGGGCGGCAGGCGGGGTGGTCGTGGTGGTCGTGGTGGCGCTCGTCGAGGTGGTGCTGGTGGGACCGGTGGTCGTGGTGGCGCCGGTCTTCTTGCCGGCCGTCGGCTTGGACGAACCGCCGCCCACCAGCAGATAGATACCGCCGGCCACGACCACGAGGATGATGACGGTGATCGCCCGTCGCACCGTCGACCGGCGCTTCTGCGCCCGCTGGGCGGCGGCTTGTTTGGCGTCTCTGGCCGCGCGTTTGCGGGCCCGCTTCTCGGTCGGCATGGCCCGCCACCCTACCCGGCCGACCGGGGCCCGGTCGGTCGCTGGGGACCCGGCGTCGGGGCCAGGACGGCCGCTTTCGGCCATCGCAGGCTGGGCGGGCTCCGGGGCGTGGGTGGGTCTCCGATCAGGTACGGGCGGCGGGTGACGGGCGATAGCGTCAGGAGATGGCGCTGGTCGTGCAGAAGTTCGGTGGGACCTCGGTCGGCGACGCCGA